>JBLFXD010000669.1:0-4397 GCA_047611045.1 Planctomycetaceae bacterium
CAGCGTTGGTAACGCGACGGAGTTGTCGCCACGCGGCATCCGTGCCGAACATGCTTCGCGCTTGACTCGCGAGGCTTCGCGCTTGACGCTTCCGTCTGTTCGACGAAACTCATATCGACTCGGTAAGGATTCCGAGAGGTCGTTCGGGCATTGCCGTTTCATCCCCGCCAGTCAGCCTCTGCGCTGGAGCGTTTCATGTTTTCGATCGGACGGATCCCGGTCCTGAAATTTCATTGGTGGACGCGGTGCGCGCTGTGCCTGATCGCTGGCTGGGCATCGGTCGCTCATGCGCAGGTCGCCAGGAAGTCCGACGTGCCGCCGCCGCCCGAAGTTGCTCCACAGCCGAAAACTGAGTCGAAACGACCCGCAGAGCCGCGGGGGATTGTCGTGCCGCTGTCAACGGCGAAGCCATTGGCCCGTGGTGACGAATTTCGCTGGGCGGCTCCGCCGGGCTACGTCACGGATCGCCAGCTGGTGATGCGGCTGACTCGGTTCCAGGATGCGGCTCGTGGGCCGTGGCCTGTGGATTTTAACTGGAACAACGTGCTGGAGCAGGCGCACGTCGGCATTCTGGGCGCTCCTGAAGACACGCTTGTCGTTGCGATGCCGATCGGTTCATCGGCAAACGAACCTCAGATTCAGTACCGGGCCAGTCCGCTGCCTCTTCGCAGTCTGAAGGCGGTTGCCGAAGAGATCATCGCGGACCTTCCGCCTGCCGGTCACAGTGCATGGCTGAGGTTGATTTCAGACCGAGCGAACGCTGACTTCAACGAAGCCGTCCGCTCTGACGATTGGGCTGCCATCAATCGAATCGCCAGCCAGGATGTTCATACTCCGGCCGGTTATAAGGCGATCGACCTGCTGGGAAATCGGCATCTCGACCAGAACCATCCGATGGCCGCGATTCGGCAGTTTCGTCGACTGCTGAAATCCGAGACTGCTCGTGTGAGTCAAGAGCCGTCTCTTTCAATCCGCATTGCGGCCGCGTGGAGCAGCCTTGGACGTCGCGCGCAGGCACAGCTCACTCTGTACGATTTGTCGAAGTGGCTGGTCGAGCATCCTCAGGTCGCGGCCGGACTCTCGAAGGACTTTGTCGCTGAATCGACGGCGTGGCTGCAGAACAATCCAGTTTCTCCCGTTGTGGCTCTGGAGTCAGAGCATGACGACCGATTCTCATCGGCCGGGCCATTGCCGTTGGCTCTGGATTCGGCATTCAGCCCGGACGCGCGAGTCGTTTGGAAGTCGGTGACGTCGGGGTTCAACGTTCCGATCAGCGATGAGAACCGAAAGAAGTTTTTACGCCGCTTCGAGGACGAAGATGTCAACGTTGAAGATCCCTATCCGGAATCCGAGGCCGAAACTGCAGCGCTGGTTGAAGTCGGGCTGGAGCATCTTGCGAGACGCGATCAGCGACGAAAGACGACCGCACTACCGGCGTGCGAACCCGTCGTTGCCAACGGGCAGGCCGTTTTTCGTACACTGAATCGAATTCGATCCGTCGACCTGGCGACCGGAAGGCTTCGTTGGGAATCGTTCCTGGCGGACCCCGCTTTTGCGGAGCAGTTCGATCTGCGGCAGGCCATCCGGTCGGTGAATGTGCCGCAGGATTCGGACGACAATTCGAACCCGCTGAATCGACGGCAGTCGGCGGTTGTCTATTCCAGAAGTCGGCTTGATCGAACGGCGGGGACGCTGAGCACGAACGGAAACCTGCTGTTTGCTTTGGAAGAAGGCGGTGTCACGGCAAAGGCGACATCCTACCGGCAGCCGGGACTTCGGCAGTCGGCGCCGCGGAGTTGGAATCGGTTGTGCGCAATTGAGATTGAAAGCGGAATCCTGCAATGGCAGATTGGCGGCCCTGACGGCGAACACGAATTGCCGGCAGCAGGGATGTTTTTTCTCGGAGCTCCGACTGTGATCGGCGATTCCGTCTATGTGCTCGGCGAACGGGCCAGCTGGATTCGTCTGCTCTGTCTGGAGCCGTCATCGGGAAAAGTAAAATGGGTCCAGCCCGTCGCGACGGCCAATGTCGGAGTCACGCTGGAAGGACTTCGACGGGTCGGCAGAATCAGTCCCTGTTCAGCGGACGGCTTAATCATCTGCCCGACTCTTTCTGGTCTCGTCGTCGCGTTCGATCCTGACCAACAACGTCTTGCGTGGACCAGTGGCTACCGCACGATGATGGCAGCTCGACCGATCACTCGCAGCATCTTCCGCGGGCCGCAACAGGTGAATGCGACCAACGTCGAATCGACGGATCGCTGGCGTCATGGATCGACGATTGTCCGAGCCGGACGGATCGTCATGACGCCGCTCGATTCGCAGCAGCTGATTTGCCTCGACGCCGTTTCCGGGGACACGCTCTGGTCGAAACCTCGCGGGCGAGGAATGTTTGTCGGAGCCGTGTTCGATCATCAGATTATCGTCGTTGATGATTCTGCCGTGCGTTCGCTCAGCCTGCGCGATGGAGAGTTGCACTGGACAGTCCGCTTGAATCAGAGGACGCCAACCGGCCGCGGCTTGCGGGTCGGATCCCTGTTTCATCTTCCAGTCGCGACGATCATGAGCGACGAGTCAGCTGAGGAAGAATTGCTGAGCGGCGATGATTCGGCAGACCAACCACTCGACGATACCGGCAGGCTGGTGACCATTGACTTGAGAGTCGGACGTCTGCTCGCTGAGTCGAAAACTCCGGACGGTCAACCGCTGGGAAATCTTGTTGCTCACGAAGGGCAACTTGTCACACAGCGTTTTGATTCGGTGATCGCATTGGAGTCATTGTCGGAAGTCGAAGCGAACCTCGCACGACAACTCGATCAGAAACCCGGCGACTCGAGGGTGCTGGAAAGTCGAGCGAGAATCAGGTTGCACGAAGGGAAACTTGAAGAAGGGTTGCGCGACCTGCAACTGGCGGTTCAGGACAAGAATGCGAAGTCAGCGCTGAACCTGCTGGTCGAGCAAGCTCTAGAACAACTGAGACAAGGTCAGGAACTCAACGAAGCAACGAAACGGGTTCTGGCAACAGCCGACCTGGACGCCGTGCAGCGAAATTCACTCGACGCAGTCCGTGCCGAAAAGCTGTTGGCAAACGGCAGCTTTGTCGCCGCGTTCGATCTGATTCTGGAGTCGCCTCGAACGAATGCAGCCACCGGCGCACCGTTTATCGTCCACGCTGATCCACTGGCAATTTCGTCGCCCGCGTGGGTGGCCGCTCAACTGCAGACGGCGTACGAGCAGGTTTCGTCTCGTCAGCCTGGCCAGGCACACGTCGACGCACTCGATCAGCGAATTCGTACTCGCCTCGATCAGGCAAAGTCTGAAGCCGATCCAGCCGCCCTGCGAGATTGGCTGGAACTGTTTTCGTGGCACAAACTCTTCGCCGAAGCTGCCGTTGCACTCACCGAACGTCTTGACGCGAAGCAGGACGCGTTGGAGATCGACTCACTTTTGGCGAGGCTGTCGCTGCATGCAGACAGTGAGGTCGCAACGGCCGCGAAAGAGCGCCTGCCAAAACCAGGTGTTGCCGCCAACTGGCCGGACAATGGACCACGAGTCACGACAGCCAGCCACAA
This sequence comes from Planctomycetaceae bacterium, assembly GCA_047611045.1. Lineage (GTDB taxonomy): Bacteria > Planctomycetota > Planctomycetia > Planctomycetales > Planctomycetaceae > JABMPE01. The sequence goes on from JBLFXD010000669.1 coordinate 3,573, forward strand.
TCTAAGTGCCGACCGAAGAGTCCTGGTTGAAGTTCTGGGGACTCGCAGCCCGGCGATTCGCGGATGGGAATTCCAGCTGACGCTCGATGGGATAACCGCGCTGTCGCCGCTCGGGAAACCGCTTTGGACTTTGTCAGAACAACAACTCGGCAGCGACCCACTGTTGACAAGGAGCCTGCACCAAAGCAGCCGAATATTCAGCAGCGGCCATCTGTTGGCCGTTTCGACCGGCACGGAGTTTTCTGTGTTCGATATTCGCGAGTCGTCGCCACGTCGGCTTTGGATGAGGCCGTTCCTCAGCCGCGAAGCCGAGGCCTTTCCTCAGATGCGGCAGTTCCATCCGCTCGGCAGTCCCGTTCTGATTTCCGGCAACATGCCGGTCGGCTCTGTTGATTTTCTCAATTCCCACAGCCTCGTGTTTCGAGCTGGTTCCACATTGCGAGTTGTCAGCGCAACGTCCGGCGGAACCGTCTGGACGAGGGACAACATCCTTCCCGACGCCATTGTGTTCGGTGATGAATTCGCACTATCGGTCGTGCATGTTCGAAGTGCTCATTGTCAGTTGTTCGACATTCGAACGGGCCGACTGATGAAGGAGCACTTTGATCTTCCGCTCGCCGGCCTGTTGACGACTTACGGAACCGACATGATTCTCAGACAGAATCGTGGAACGACTCACACCATCAGTCGCATCGATATGCACTCGGGAAAACGGTCATGGGAATACGAGTTTCCAAACAACGGATCGATTCGCCCTACTGACGGAAATCGCCTCGTCGAATTTCACCCCGATGGCCGTATCCTTGTCCACGAACAGGAATCCGG
>JBLFXD010000670.1:0-4385 GCA_047611045.1 Planctomycetaceae bacterium
TGACAACCGGGACCTTCATCGTTTTGACAGCATCGACCGCCTGCTGGTCGTCCAGATCGGCGATCACGCCGTGCCCCTTCCAGCGACGCAGGTCGGGAATCCTGGCCATCGGTTCGTCCTCAACGTAAACACGCCAATTCGCCTTCGTGCGGACGTACCTGGCGATTCCCTCAACGACCTTGCGGTCGTACGGCTTGTTGATGTTCAAAATGAATGCGACGTCACGTCGAACCACGATGCGTGCCCTTGATTCTGATTAAGATATGCCGTAATTGCTTTGAGACATGTTGTAACACTATCAGATTCCGTGAGGTGATTTCACCGGGTAAGCTATGCGACTCGGTTTCTCGTAACTCACCAACCCTCACGCGAGCCACGCTCGTCGCTGAAGTCGTGCGACTCAGGGCATTCCCCAGTGTCACGTCGTCGGCTACGCAGCTTCTCTCGCCGAATGGAATGCCCTTCAGGGAGCGCGTCTGTGCTGAAGTCGGTTTCGCTTATCACGTTGGTTGCCGCCAGCATGCTTCGGCTTGATGTGACTGCAGTGTGCGCGGAAGGTCCGTCCTTCCAGCATGATGTCATTCCGCTCATGACTCGCTTTGGCTGCAACTCCGGCAGCTGCCATGGCAAGCTGTCGGGACAGAACGGGTTTCGGCTGTCGTTGCGGGGGTATGCACCCGAGCTGGACTTTGAATACATCGCTCGCGAATCGCGTGGCCGCCGACTCAATTCTGCCGCTCCCGAACACAGCCTGCTGCTCCGTAAGGCGGCCGGGCTGGAGCCACATGGCGGCGGCAAGCGATTCGACCGAGACAGTCCCGCAGCGCGAGTTCTGATCGATTGGATCAGCGCCGGAGCACCTGGCCCGCAGCCGAATGAAACGAATCTGGAGCGGATCGAGGTCTCACCGGAGACCCGCACGCTGAGCATCGGGGAATCACAGACGCTATCCGTGACTGCGGTGTACTCGGACGGTCATCAACGGGACGTTACCTGGCTGACGCGATTTGCGACGAGTGACCCCGGCACGCTCGAAGTGTCGCTTACGGGAGTGGCAAAGGCACTTCGTCATGGCGAAACCGTCGTTCGTGCAGCGTTTCAGGATCAGGTCGAGATCGCAACGTTCGTCACCCCGTTCGCTGAGCCGACAAGGCCCGAATGGTATGCCGCTCGCAACAACGCAATTGACGATCACGTTTTCAGCAAACTCGCCGCGCTGCACATCGAGCCGTCCCCGCCGTGTGACGACGCGACCTTCATTCGACGCGTCTTTCTCGATGCGATCGGAACATTGCCAACCGCCAACGAAGTCCGTTCGTTTCTGGCCGACGCCAGTCCGGACAAACGCACGCTACTGATCGATCAGTTGTTCGAGCGTCCCGAGTTCATTGACTTCTGGTCGCTGCAACTCGGCGATCTGCTGCAGAATCGAAAGGAACGCGACCACGACGTCCGCGGAGCCAAGGGCGTGCGGGCGATGCACCAGTGGCTGCGAGAGCAGCTTTCATCGCAAACCAGTTGGCGGGACATCGCGACAGCGGTTCTGACAGCCGAAGGGCCATGCGATCAGAATCCGGCGGTCGGCTTCTATATCGTGACGGTTGGTGAGAAAGAGGCAGAGAAATCAGAAGTCGCCGATTCAGTCGCGCAGGCGTTTCTGGGAACTCGGATCGGTTGTGCTCGATGCCACAATCATCCACTCGAAAAGTTCACTCAGGATGATTACTACCATTTCGTCGGTTTCTTCTCGCGGGTGGCACTTGATCGAAAAAAGCCGGAGGACGGCGGGACTGAGTTGATCTTCGGCAACCGCCACATGCTCAACCTGCGACGTGAGCTGCAGAAGAAACGCGACGAGCTGCAGACGTTGAAAACTGCCGAGTCGGTCGACGCGAAAAAGATTGAGGAAACGGCAAAACGCATTTCCGACTTGGAACGGCAGATCGACGAGACGCGCATGAGCCCCGTGGCCGTGTCTCAACCAAGGACGCATGAACGACTCGAGCCAAGGCCGCTGGATCGTTCGCCGCTGGAAGTCCCGCCTGGTGAGGATCCCCGGCGGTCACTGGTCGGCTGGGTGACAGACCCCGCCAACGAGCACTTCTCCGGCGCGATGGTCAACCGGCTGTGGAAGCATTTTCTGGGTGTGGGACTGGTGGAACCAGTTGATGACCTGCGCGCGACGAACCCTCCGTCCAATCGACCGTTGTGGCAAACGCTCAACGACGAGTTCGTCAAAAACGGCTACGACCTGCGGCACGTCATGCGGTTGATCATGAACTCGCGCACGTACCAGTTATCGGCGGCGACACGGGAATCGAACTTCCGCGATACACGTTTCTATTCGCACTACTACGCCCGCCTGCTGCCGGCCGAAGTGCTGCTCGATGCCATCTGTCAGACCACCGGCAGTCCGGAACAATTTGCTGGCTACCCGTTAGGTGTGCGAGCGATTCAGGTTCCCGATCCGGGAGTGGAGTCCTACTTCCTGACACTGTTTGGCAGGTCGGAACGGACCACAGCCTGCGCCTGCGAACGCAAGGCCGAGGTCACTTTGCCCCAACTGCTGCACCTGCAGAACAGCGAAGACCTGTATCGAAAGATGAAGTCGCCGGACGGAGCATTCGCGAAGTTGATCGCATCCGAAAGTGACAACGCGGCCGTCGTCGACACACTGTTCCTCAGCACGTTGAGCAAGCTGCCCGGCGACGAGCAGCGAAAGGCTGTTCTGGATCTGCTGGCAACCGGCGATCGCGAGGAAGTGTTACTCGACGTCTTCTGGGCGTTGCTGAATTCTAAAGAGTTCACTTTCAATCGCTGAGGAAAAGTTGCCGTTCTCGAAAAGGCAGCGCTAAGGAAACGCAATGTTTGATCTGCATCTCAATCGTGGTCGCCGCGACTTCCTCCGGGTCGGAGGATTGTCAGCGTGGGGGCTTGGCCTGCCAGCCATACTGAGGCAGCAGGCCCAGGCGGCTGGCAATCGGACTCGCCGGGCGAAGTCCGTGATCCTCGTCTATCTAGGCGGAGGCTTGTCGCATCACGACAGCTTGGATCCAAAGCCGGAAGGCAATGAGGACGCGCGCGGCAAGTACGACACGATTTCGACCAACGTCCCTGGCCTGATCGTTGGCGAGCTGATGCCGATGATGGCTCAAACGATGGACAAAGTCTGTCTCGTCCGCAGCGGAGCCCACAACAACGATCACCATGAGACCGCGACCAACTGGGTGATGTCCGGCCGCTTCGGATCGGCGTTCGGAGACTGGCCGGCAATGGGCGCCGTCGCCGCTCACGAAAGTGGTTTCCCCGGAACGCTGCCACCGTACGTCGCTATACCTCGCAATCCGTCTTTCACGTGGGAGCTTGGGAAGAGTGCGTTCCTGGGCGGCCGGTACGAATCGTTCAAGGCCGGCGATCCGAACCAGAAGGACTACCAGGTTCGCGATGTGACTCAGTCGGTACCAGTGACTGACGTGCGGCGTGACCGGCGGCAGTCGTTATTGCAGACAGTGGACGGGTTGGCTCGCCGAGTCGAGGGCAACGATCAGATCAAAGCGTTCGACCAGTTTCAGCAGCGAGCGACTCAAATGGTGCTCTCCGGCGAAGCTCGCAGCGCCTTCGCGATGGACAGGGAAGAGACCACGCTCCGCGACCGCTATGGCCGAACGACCTTTGGACAAAGTTGCCTGCTGGCGAGACGGCTGGTCGAACACGGCGTCAGCTTTGTGACGATCAACAGCGGCGGCTGGGATCATCACTCGAAGATTTGGGACGGGCTGGAACGCATGCTGCCCGACTTCGATCGTGGTTTCTCGGCACTCATCAACGACATGCACGCACGCGGATTACTCGACGACACACTCGTCGTCGCGATGGGCGAATTTGGTCGCACACCGAAGATCAACAAAGACGTCGGCCGAGACCACTGGGCTCCCGCGGCGTCGCTGCTGTTTGCCGGAGCGGGCGTGCAACCAGGCAAGATCATCGGGGCGACCGACAAAGACGGATCACAGGTTACGGACAACCCGATCGCCCCGGCAGATGTCGCCTTCACCGTTCTCGACTCGCTCGGCATCGATCCTCGCAAACAACTTCGCACTCCGGATGGTCGTCCCGTCGAAATCCTGGACGAAGGCCGACGTGTGGAGGAGTTGTATGTCTAAGGCTGTCGTTGCGTTCGTTCTTTGCGTGCAGTCGATTGCCCTTGTGCTCGGTGACGACGCAACTGAAAAGAAACCGGACCCTCCACGTGTCGCCATGTGCCTGCCGCTGGCAATCGACGTCGGCGAGACAACGAAAGTCATCTTCCGAGGCTGGCATCTCGAGGGAGTGAAAGAACTGCGTTCCTCAAATGCGAACGTCACTCTCAAGGTACTGTCCACATC
>JBLFXD010000671.1:0-4384 GCA_047611045.1 Planctomycetaceae bacterium
TCGTCACGCGTGCCTGTCGGAGTTTCTGCGTCCATGCCCGACTGATATCAGATTCCCGCCCCTGCGCCAGGCCCAGTTTTCAATTTCAAAATTGGACAGCTACGTGCTGTACTCGCAATTCTAGGTTTGGTTTGCTCGCTCGCTTCGCTGGTTTGCTCAATCATCATTCTCATCGATGCGTTTAAGAAGGAAGTCATCAAGGGGGTGCTCTGCTTGTGTCTTCCGTTCTACATTCTGTATTACGCATTCACTCAGTTCGAACATGAGAAGAAGGGAATGATTATTGGGGGTTGGCTCGGTGGAACCATTGTCGGCTTCGCTTGTCAATTGGGTGCTGCGGCAGTGGCGGCAGGCTAAACCATCTTCATGGTTTCTCTTCTGGAGCGTGAACTCTGAAGTCACATTCCGAATACCTTTGGCCCGAACTGTGACCCGGAGAATCCGAAACGGTTGTCTGAGTGCGTAAGCACCAAGCTTCCGTCGTTTCGGTGGGCGACCAACCGGGTGAGTGTCGTAAACCGGACGTGCCAGCCGGTGAATTGTGAGCAGGGTGGTCGAGCCAGTTGGGGGACCGCCCTAATGCTGCGGGAGAGACAGGCAGCGCTAATGCTGCGGGAGAGACAGGCAGCGGGGCGTTCTCATTGGGTGCGTCTGAAGACACCCCGAACGGGTACCCGTGACATTTCGGGAGAGGCCTTTCAGGAGAGCCGGGGGGAGAGTTCTCGCACCGATTCTGACTACCGGCCCCGGTTCAGGAGGCTGCGGTGGTTGAGGTAGTCGATCAGGACTTCGGCGATGTCGCGGCTGGTGTCGACTTCGACGTGCTCAATGCGGTTTCGCTGGCAGATGTCGCCGAGCTTTGAGCGGAATTCGGCGACGGCGTCCAGATATCCCTGGCGGATGTCGTCGGTCTGGGTGAGGTACTGATCCGGGTCTTCCAGGCCGTCGAAGCGGACCATGCCGTCGAATTCAAAGGCGACCTCGTCGTGGTGCATGACCTGAAACAGGACGACTTCGTGCTGGTTGAATCGGAGTAGTTGCAGAGCTGGTTCCAGCTCGTCGAGGTCGGTGAAAAAGTCGCTGAAGATCATAACGATCTCGCGACGGGCCATGCGGCCGGCCAGTTCGTTCAGGCAGGCGGCCATGTTGGTTTTGTCGACCGGGTCCGCTTCGTCCAGAAGACTCGACATGCGAATCATCTGGGCCATCGAATTACTGGGCGGAATGAAGCCTCGCACGCGATCGTCGAAGGTCGCCAGCGAAACTTTGTCGTTTTGCTGGGCGATTGAGTATCCCAGCGTCGCGGCCATGCTCGCTGCGTAACTGAGTTTCTGCTGATCGGCGTCGCCGTAACGCATTGACGCGCTGATGTCGAGAACGAGGTGGGCGACGAAGTTCGTCTCCATCTCGTACTGCTTGATGAAGTAGCGATCGCGCGTGAAGTACAGCCGCCAGTCGATATGGCGAGGCTCGTCGCCGGGCACGTACTCACGATGCCCTGCGAACTCGACCGCAAATCCGGCCAGTGGCGACTTGTGTGCGCCGGCCAGATTGCCCATGACCAGTCCACGCGGCTCGACGTGCCGCTTTGCCACTCGGCTAAGCGTTGCCGGATCGAGGTATCGCGACAGGATTGTTCGAGACATCAGGCGCTCTCGTTTGGGGGGCTCTTCGTAAGTCCTACTCGAAGCGTTCCAGTAGAACGACTGAAGTATCGTCGTGACGACCATTGCCTTTTGTGTACGCGTTGGAATCGTCAAACAATTTCTGGAGAGCTTCCTCCAAGGTCAAGTCTTTCGACTGACGCATTGTCTCTTTAATTCCTTCGACTCCAAACTGGTCATGCTTCGCGTCGGCAGCAGATGCCGGGAACGCTTCTTCCAGTCCGTCGGTAAATAGAAGCATCCGAATGTTGTTTGGAATGTGAGAAGTGTACGTCTCGTAGTCGGCATCTTCGATCACGGCCAGCGGCAGCCCGCCAGCATCTTCATCTCCCAGGTATTCAACTTCCCCGGTTTCATAGTTCTGCAGAAGTGGCGGTGGATGTCCGGCGGAAGTCCATTGAAGTTCCTGCTTCTCGACATCCAGGATCGCGTAGAGCAGCGTGATGAAGCCGCCCTCTTCGTTGACGATTGATTGCTCGTACAACTGCTGATTGATGACCTGGACGAAGTGCGATGTGTCGGCGTATTTCTGGGTTCGGATCATGCGCATCAGCGTGTGCATCGTCATGATGGACATGGCGGCTTTCATACCGTGTCCCGAAGCGTCGCCGACAATCAGCGCGATCTTGCCGTCTGGCAACGTGAAGACGTCATAATAGTCTCCGCCCGCCATCGTGACCGGCATTCCGCCGAGAACTCGAATTTGCGAAGGCTCGTAGCGACCGACGATTTTGTATCCGCGTGGAGCTTCGAGATGCTTCGGGATAACCGATTCCTGGAGCTTCCGGACGGACTGAACTTCTTCTCGCAGCTTGGCTGAGATTTGTTCTTCTCGAGCGGCTCGAACAGCGTCGACCGTACTGTCGAGAATGGCCTGCAACATGAACATGTAGTCGCCGCCGGCGTCGCGAATGACGTAGGCACTCATGCCGTTGGCCATGAATCGAACGATGCGGAAGACGTCAGCTGGCTGGCAGGCTCCGACGATCGGGATTCCGGGATACGTTTCGCGAATTCGGCCAAAGACTTCAAACCCGGCATCCGGTTCCGGCAGGTCGATCGGCATCAGGATGATGTCAAATTCGCCGCCTTCTGCGAGACGCTGCTCCACTTGTTCCAGACCAGGAGCTTCGGTCACGTCGTTGTCGTCGATGCCAAGGTACATCGACACGAGATCGCATTCGGCTTCGTTATCCCAGATCGCAAGAATTCGCATGCTGTTTCCTGAAGAACCGGCAATTGGAGTGGTGACTGAATTTGGTGAAGTGGCTACTGACCGAACCCGCGAACAATGGAGAATGTTCGTTCAGAAGCGTGGCCCGGCTGCGTTTTGATCGGAGCTGGTTCGAAGCAGGCTGTTCGGGATCCTGAAAATGTCGTCCAACCTGATCGAGTTTGGCGAAACGATAGCGAAGTCGCTGCGTCGTTGCGACAATCCCGGCACGCGTCCGCCGACGCCTGCGGCGATTCGATCGAATTTGTTCAAGTGCCGGGATGTTGCATCGACGTGACATCCGCTCAAAACGTGCAGGGATTGTGTCATGGAGCTGCTGGAGGCACTCAACAAGCACTGGGGCTACGAGCAGTTTCGTCCGAACCAGAAAGACGCGATGACTTGCGTCCTGCGCGATCGGGATTCGGTTGTCGTCCTCCCGACAGGCGGAGGAAAGTCGCTTTGCTACCAGGCTCCCGCAGTTTGCCGCAGCGGATTGGCGATCGTCATCTCACCTCTTATTTCGCTGATGAAGGACCAGGTCGACAGCCTGCGGACGTCCGGGGTTTCGGCAGCGTTTATCAACAGCTCACAGACGCATGAGCAGCATCGGCGGGTGGCAAATGCTGTCCGCGATGGTTCGCTCAATCTTCTATACATCGCCCCGGAACGACTCGTTCAGGATCGGACCATTGAGTTTCTGAAGAAGGCCAACGTCTCGTTCTTCGCCATCGACGAGGCCCACTGCATCAGTGAGTGGGGGCACGATTTTCGGCCGGAGTATCGGTCTCTGAAAATGTTGCGGAAGCATTTTCCGGGAGCCGGCCTGCACGCTTACACGGCGACGGCGACTGAGCAGGTTCGAGCTGACATTGTCAAACAGCTTGGCCTCAAGAAGTCAAAAATGATTGTCGGCTCGTTCGATCGTCCGAACCTGTTCTTCCGCGCCGAGCGTATGGACGACCGGATGAGTCAGGTTCGCGAAGTTCTTCGTCGACACAAACGTGAATCCGGCATCATTTACTGCACGAGCCGGAAGGCCGTTGACGAGCTGTCAGAACTGCTCAACGGGCAGGGATTTCGGACGTTGCCTTACCACGCGGGAATGGATGCTCACGAACGCAGTCAGAATCAGGAAGCTTTCACTCAGGAATCCTGCGACACGATTGTGGCTACGGTGGCCTTTGGCATGGGCATCGACAAATCGAACGTTCGGTACGTTATTCACTGCGGCATGCCAAAGTCGCTGGAGAATTATCAACAGGAAAGCGGCCGAGCAGGGCGGGACGGTCTGGATGCTGACTGCGTCCTGTTTTATTCGATGGCAGACCACGCTCGTTGGAAGGCGACGATCGAAGAGGCTTCGGCAAAAAGTCGAGCTGCTTCTTACGACACGCTGCGGGCGATGGTCAATTACTGCACCGGAGTCCGGTGTCGGCACAAAAGTCTCGTCGAGTACTTCGGTCAGGAGTTTGAGCCGGAGTCATGCGGCGCCTGCGACGTTTGC
>JBLFXD010000672.1:0-4382 GCA_047611045.1 Planctomycetaceae bacterium
AAGAGTGGGAAAAGAAATTCCCGGCGAAGCCGCAGAGACGGGCGAAAGAAAAACCGTCCGAAAAGAAGAGCGACGAGAAGCCGGCTGCTGAGAAGAAGTCTGCTGAGAAGAAGTCTGCTGAGAAGAGCGATGAGTAGCTGGCAGATTGCCTGTTTCAGTAAACGCTTGCTGCGGTGATGCGTGTCTACAGACGTCGTAACTTTCGGAATGCCGAGTGAGTCATGAACGCAGTTCTGATCATGCTGCTCGCCATTGGGGCGGAACCGGGGGCTTCGAATGTCGACTTCGATATTCGCGTGATCCCCGTGCTGACAAAGGCGGGCTGCAATACGGGAGCGTGTCATGGCGCTGCAGCTGGTCGTGGCGAGTTTCGGCTCTCACTCTACGGCGGCGATCCGGAGTTTGATCACCGGTCGATTGCTCGCGAGCTGGAAGGTCGACGCGTCAATCTCGCGAGACCGGACGAAAGTCTGCTTCTCCTCAAAGCGACAGAGTCGATCAACCACGGCGGTGGGCCTCGGCTCGACCTTGACGGCTCCGGTGCTCGGCTTCTTCAGCAATGGATTGACGAAGGCGCGTTGCGGAGCCGTTCGTCGGCGCTCAAGCACTTTACGGTGGAGCCTCGCTCGCATGTGGCCGCACGGGTTGGAGAGTTTGTCGCACTTTCGGCGGCAGCTCAGTTTTCAAGTGGAGCGTCGACTGACGTTACGCAATGGACGGTGTTTACGCCGGAAGATTCGGCAGCCGTTAAAATTGATCCGGAAACCGCACTGGCGAAGGTGTTGAGGCGAGGTCGGCACATCGTGGTCGCGCGGTATCTGGATCATGTTGTGCCGATCGAAATCCTCGTTCCGCTGTCGGATAAAGTGGTTGATCTCTCGCGTGAGCCTCGCGGCAACTTTGTGGACGGGCACGTTCTGCAAACGCTCGAAGTCCTGCGTCTGCCGGTTTCACCGAAGGCCGACGATTCTGCATTCCTGCGTCGATTAACTCTCGATCTGACCGGGCGGTTGCCGACTCAGACGATGCAGGACAAGTATCTGGAAGACGCTGATCCGAACAAACCAATGCAGCTTGTTGATCGACTTCTGTCGTCCGAAGAGTTCACTGAATACTGGACGCTGCGTTTTGCGAAGCTGCTGCGAATTCGGTCGCAACCGGGTGATTCGACGGCGGCGTTGACCTATCACTCGTGGCTGAAAAAGCAGATCAGTGACGGCGTTGGGTACGACCAGTTTGCTCGCGACCTTCTGACGGCAAGTGGCGATACGCATCAGGTCGGTCCTGCCAGTTTTTACCGGACGGTGTCCGGGCCAAGGGAGCAGGCGGAGTTCACCAGCGAGTTCTTCATGGGGACGCGGCTGCGTTGTGCCAACTGCCACAATCACCCGCTGGACCGTTGGACTCAGGACGACTATCACGGGTTGGCAGCGGTCTTTGCGAAGGTTAAGCAGGGGCGAGTCATCGAAGTTGTCGCGAACGGTGAAGTGTCGCATCCGAGAACTGGCGAGGCTGCACTTCCAAGAATTCCCGGCGAACGATTTCTCGTGGAGCAGGATGGGCGTTCGGGAATCGCTGAGTGGTTAACCGATTCTCACAATCCGTTCTTTGCGAAGGCCGCTGTCAATCGTTTGTGGAAGGCGATGATGGGACGCGGGCTCGTCGAACCGACTGACGATCTTCGCGCGACAAATCCGGCAACTCACCCACCGTTGCTGGCCGAACTGGCGGACGACTTTGTGAAGCACGGTTACGATTTGCGACACACGCTTCGAGTGATTGCACTCAGCAGTGCGTACGGACGAACTTCGCAGACCGTGCCTGAGAATCGGGCGGATGATCGATTCTACTCTCACGCATTCTCAAAGCCGCTGGAGCCTGAAGTCCTGGCCGACGCGATTGCCGACGTCACTGGAGTCTTCGATCAGTATTTCGATCATCCGGCTGGCACGCGAGCGGTCTCGTTGTTCGATCCGAAGATTGAATCTGAAACACTTAATGTTCTTGGGCGATGTTCGCGCGAAGAATCCTGCGAAGCGAATGGCGAAGTCAGCGGCGGTATGACCTTAAAACTGCATCTTCTGAACGGTCCGCTGCTGAATCGACGGATTGTGTCAGAGGAAGGGCGACTTTCGAAACTTTTGATGGCCGGCGTTAGTCCGGAAGAGATTGTGACTCGTTTTTATCGGCTGGCATTTTGCCGGGATCCTTCGAACGTAGAGCGGGAATTCTGGCAACGGAAACTTGCTTCCAGCGATGACGAGGAGCGTGAAGTTCTGGAAGATTTCCTTTGGAGCCTGCTGACCTGCAAAGAGTTTGTGACGAATCACTGAATCATGACCATCATTGGGTCGAAAACGCGAAGAGTTCGAAAGTTTCGATAGGAACGACAGCCTACGATGAGAACGCACAGCCGCGAAGCGGCGTCACAACCGGCGGAGATATTGCCGATGGACGCTCACCAGCAAATGATCAAACATTACGACGGAGTGGCGCGTCGGGACCTGTTGCGCGTTGGTGGCCTGACGTCGCTGGGTCTTGGCTTGGGAGATCTGTTTCGCCATCGGCGCCTGGAAGCAGCAGACGGGGGGACCACTCAAACCTGGGCGAAGGCTAAGTCGTGCGTGCTCATCTGGCTGGACGGAGGACCAAGCCATTTGGAGACGTTCGACGTCAAGCCGGATGCTCCCAAAGAAGTCCGCGGGCCGTTGGATTCGATCGCGACGAATGTCGCCGGGGTGGCCATCAGCGAATGTCTACCTCGGACGGCGACGATGCTCGACAAGGTGGCGATCATTCGGTCGATGACATCGCCGCTGGGTGAGCACAATTTCGGTGCGCACTACTTAATGACCGGTTACAAGCCGACGCCCGTGCTGGAATACCCGACGTTCGGATCGGTCGTTGCCCATACTCGCACCGCATCGAATGTTCTGCCGCCTTACGTCGCCGTGCCTCAATTTCGAGTGGGCGGTGGGCGGATGAGTGGCGGAGGTTATCTGCCGGCAGCGACTCGGCCGTTTTCCGTCGGCGGCGATCCTGCGAAGCCTGACTTCCAGGTGAGGAATCTCGATTTTTACCGAGGCCTCGACGTGAGTCGGCTCGATCGACGTCGAGAGTTTGTCAACGCGCTGAATAAGTTTTCTGACGGAGTTGATCAGGCGTCGCCGGCGAACGTCGATTCAGACCTGAAGCGAGCCTACAAGTTGGTGACGTCTTCGGAGGCCAAGGCGGCGTTTAATCTCTCGGACGAGCCTCGCAAAGTTCGGCAGCGGTATGGCGGAAAGTCAATCGGTCAAAGTTGCCTACTGGCGAGACGGTTGGTGGAGCGCGGGGTTCCGTTCGTCACGGTCAACAATCGCGGATGGGACACGCACGAGAGTCTCTACACGCGGCTGAAGGAAGGTTACACGGGGGCGAAGGTTGGCGTCGGGCTGATTCCTTCACTCGACCTGGCGTTGGCAGCATTGATCGAAGATCTGGAAGAACGTGGGATGCTGGACGAAACTCTGATCGTTGTGATGGGCGAGTTTGGTCGGACGCCCAAGTTGAACGTGGCCGGTGGTCGTGATCACTGGCCGCGAGTCTTCAGCACGTTGCTGGCCGGCGGCGGCGTCCAGGGTGGGCAGGTCATCGGTGCCAGCGACTCGGTTGGTGAGGGGCCGAAAGATCGACCAGTGACGCCATCGGATCTTGCCGCAACGATTTACACGTTGCTGGGGATCGACCCGAAACTGGAGCTGCTGACCAGTGACGGCCGACCAGTTCGTGTCGCTCCGCACGAGTCGAAAGTGATTTCGGAAATCACTGGATGATTCAGAATCGTTGGCGGAGTCGGTTCAGGTTGCCTGGGGACAGTGAGTCACGCGGTCGGTCAGGAATCGCGTTGAGTGGGGTCGGGGGACTGCCGCGCCTATTGAGAGCTGTCGACCATTTCAGCGGCATCGAAAATGGATTCCGTTTGAGCAGCCGAGTCAGCATCGGGGGTAGCGGGGCCTTCTGACGTCAGGATCGTCACGAATGTGAAGAGCAGTCCGGCAACCGCAGCGATCAGAAAGGCGGTTGTTCGTTCAACGCCGAGTGACCGAAGAAATCCGGGGGGCCGAAGTCGTCGCTCCTGCCTCGCCTTTTGTGCTGTACTTGTATTTGACATGATCAGTTCCTGGTCATAGCTCCCCAGCTGGATTGCCGAGGGAAAGGCCGTTGCGGTGATGGACTCGGCGAATTCAAGACGTTGAGCCCGCACTTTGAATTTTCCTGACTCTACCGTTTTCTATGTGCGCAGGAAAAACCGGGTTCGTCTGTTGACCACTTTCTGCGAGCCTTCCTTTGTTCTACGAAGGGAGGACGAGCATGGATGCTCAGAAACGAACCCGGTCGGT
>JBLFXD010000673.1:0-4380 GCA_047611045.1 Planctomycetaceae bacterium
CACCATCCGCCGAGGAGATGTCGCCGCTTCGGCAGCGTTCGCCGGACGCATCGCATCCAGCAGTGGCAGCGCGAGCGAAACGCCCGACGCTTTCAGGAACGTCCGTCGCGACAATGGAGTTCGTACGTTTTTTTGCATAGCTGCGTCACTTTCTGTGCGTCTCGCCCGACTTCCTCTGAGTTAAAGCGAAACGCAACGGTTTGATTGCAGAGTGTAACCAGAAATGGCCTCACCAATGAGCCGCCAGGTTACTCAGCGTGGTAGCCTCGCCACGTCCAGACGAGCGTGTCGGCGAGCGTTTGTTCGAACACCTTGCCGTCACAATGTCGCGTGGCCTTGCTGTAGACGAATCGGTAGTCGTAGCCCTTCGCCTTCAGTGCTGCGGCAGTTCGTTCGTTGGCCATTACCCAGTTGTGATAAGTGCTCTCGGGATCTTTGGCTCGATTATCGTTTTCTGAAACGTGGGTGAAGATGCGTAGCGGTTTCTTCTTCGAGTTCTCGATCAGCTTCATGCTGGAGTGATACTCCCAGGCTCCCAACGGATACTTCGCTTCTTCGACCGCGTCGTCGTCCTGCTGATCGACGAAGGTTCCTGAATATGTAATTAACCGACGAAACAGGTCGGGACGAAACCAACCCATCGTGAGTGCCGCCGCGCCGCCCGAGCTGCACCCCATCGCCGCTTTGCCCCAGGGATTGTCTGTAAACGCGATTTTCGGATACGCGGCTTTGATCTGCGGATTATTCAACACGGCTGGTAGCACTTCGTCGTTGATGAACCGGGCCAGTCGGCCGGACATCGTGTCGTACTCCAGGCCTCGCTGACTTCCGTAGCTGTCGTTGCCGCCGTTCTGAACGGCGATCGCGATGAACGCTGGCAGCCTGCGGTTCGGGTCTTTCGAAATCGTCAGGTTGTCCAACGCGTTTCGCACCAGGTTCAGGCGGCCGGGCCCGTCATGAGTAACAAGGATCGGCGCTTTCGTCCCGTCTTTGTAAGCGGCCGGCACGTACACAAAAATCTTTCGCTCGGTACGCACGGGCTTCTTCGGATCGAGCGTCGAATCGTCGCCGCGAAAGATCTTGCTATCCGCCAGTCGCATCGAAAACTCGAAAGACTTTCCTTTGGGGTTACCTCGATCGGTCAGGTCGGGATCGATTTTGTAGTCCGGTCCGATCGTGAAATTTCCGTTGCCCTCAGTGCCGGGCTGCTCTGAGTACGCGTCCTCGGCAAAAGCCGAAGAACTCATTGCCCCCACAAGGAAGACGCTAACGAGGCAAACGTGCCATGCGGCTGAGTGTGAAAAGAAGATCTTCATGATGTCGGTTGCTCGAAATGGAAGTATTGCGAAGTCGGAAACCTCGAATGGTAGATCGAAGTTCGCGCGGTTGAAATTCCGTAGAAAATTCTTTGATCGACCGCCACTCCGCTCTGGACAATCCCAGAGGACGACAGATGCGTTGAGTCCGGTCGCAAACTACGCGAGTCGAAAATTCTGCTGAGGCACTACGACTGGCGACTGGCATCTGAGCGTTGTTCGGCGGTGAGGCAGACGTGGGCGGCGGTCGCGACTTTGACGAGTTGGATGCCGCCTCGAAAGACGGCCATCGCGGCGAAGACGACGACACTGGCTTCGACGACTTTTCGGTCGCCGACAAACTTCAGCCCCTCTCCCAGCAGGTAAAGGCCGCCCAGGACGAGGAGCCAGCCGGCAATTTCACGGGTCTTGAACATGAGGTTTACCCTTAAGTTACCTTGGTAACGGGATGATCGGTTCAGGAAGCAGGATCAGCGAGGAACGGGTTATGAAGAATGTCCTGAATCGATTGCGATTAAATTCAGCCACAGAGAACACAGAGGCCACGGAGTTGTTCATGAGAATCTTTCTCTGTGACCTCTGCGTTCTCTGTGGCAAAAACTGATTGGCGTAATCTGCATTTCAACGACAACGCATTTTCTAGTGACGGCGGGAATTTCGGAAACGGATACGGCGGCGTGAGACTCGTGACACTTCGCGATGGATCCATTTCGACAGTTCACTTCGAGCAAAGATTCTCGCTTCTGAGGGAGAAAGTCGCCGCCAGACGAGGATGCTCAGCAGACTGTTGGCCAGGACGCAGATCGCCAGCAGGATGATCCCCAGCGAGATTGTTCTGACTGCAGGTGGAATCAATCTTGCGATTTCAGGCATGTCCGGGTCGAGCGGAACGAGCGTCAGCATGACCGAGATGGCCATGACCGGAATCACGATTCTGGCCAGCATGGTGAACAGCTCGGCGGAACCGACCGTTGGGTCGTTTCGTGCGAGCACTCCAAACGGCGCAAACGACTTGCGGGGTTCGCGCGTGGCATGCAGATAAGCAACCTGGACGGATGAGCGATTTGAAAGTCGATAAGGGGCGGGCGACGAAGTCAGGGTTAAATAACGGCAGCATGAAATCAGCAAGGCGAGCACGCCGATCGCGGCCAGCGAACTGCCCGGAGAATTGAAGTATCCGCCGACCGAACCCGGCTCGACAAGGAACAGCCCCACTTGAACCATCAGAAAGATCAGCGCCACAGACCAGAATCGAAAACCAAGAGTCATCGCTAAAAAGACGACGATGAGGATCTTGATGATCGAGTCGTTCGGAGAAAACCAGAGCGAAACGAACAGCGCACTCAATCCGGCAAAGATGATGTAGGCCGTTGACGCGGCGAGGGTGTCGTTTGACGGAGCGGCAATCTTCGGTGAGTCGAATCCGAGGCGACGATCGTTGGGGTGTTGCATGATCAGCGGCTCCCAACTCGGGAGGTGCGGCCGGTGCGAGCGAGTTCGGCTTCCGCCAGAACGAGCTGAGCGGCTCGACCGTCTGCTGCAAACGCGACCGGAACTCCGAGCCGGCGTAACGCTCGTTGGAGCCTCTCAGCGGAACTGATTCGACGGGCTCGTTCGGCTTGCGACAACAAACGAGAGATACTTTGCTGGTTACTCAAGTCGGTGATGTTGAGTGAGCCCGGTCGGCAATCGTCCGGACACGGGCAGATAACGACAACGCGATGATGACGTGCTCGCGCCAGGCGAATGGCGTCGGCGAGTCGGCCCGGCGGATCGGGATGGTCCAGCAGATCGACAAGCAGCACAAACAGTTCGTGATCGTGAGAGCGGGCAACGACTCGCGTCAGTGCATCGCTGAGCACTTCGAACTTTCCGTGCCAGTCCTGAAGTTCGTTGTGACGGCGATCCACAACCGGCCACGTCCAGCTGTATCCGGCATCGATGAGGAATCGCTGACACACCTCGGCCATGCGTGCGTCGTCGAAAATCAGGTTCTGCGGCTGCTCAGGCGGCAGGCCGTATAGCTCTGTAAAAACAGCGGCTAATCGCGTTCGACGAAATCGTTCCAGGCGTTTGCCGCGACGAATCGGGAACCACGTAAACGGCACTTGATTGATCTTTGGGACGAGCAAATCGGGATGCAGCTCCTCACAAACCCGCCAAGTCTCATCCATTAACGGCTGCGTGAATCGAACCGGCGGCGGTGAGGTGTTGACAGATTTTCCGGCCAGTCGGTCGAGCATCTGGAAAAAGTGGCGGTCACCAGCTGCTGATGCCATGTGTTGAGCATTCGCGTCGTCGCACACAACCAGCCCGACGGGATCACGCACCGACATTGCCGAACGAGCGATACTGCCGGCAAGCCCCACGATTTGATCGAGCGGTCGTTTGCCAAACTCGCCATGTCTTGTGCCAAAGGAGCAGTCGATGAATAACGTCGTTCGAACCGGCACTTCGCTTTCATACTCGCGAGTCATCAACTGGTCACGACGGGCGGACACTTTCCAGGCGATCGCTTTGGGCGGATCGCCCGGCACGTACTCGCGGAGTTCGAGCAGTTCGGAACCCATCCCTGCTCGCTGCAAACGGTGAATGCCAGGAGGCGGCAGCGCGTTCACTCTCTTGACCGTCGGTGCGGTGGCATCAACGGCGGAACTTGTTGGAAGAACGCGGAAGCTTTGTCTGGCTGGAATGAATCGTTTGGCAATAAACAGACCCTGCAGATCAAACACGCAAACGCTGACGCCGCGAAACTGAAGCAGGCCGGCTCCCTTTGGACGGGCTACGTAGGCGAACTCGACGGATCTTGCGCCGCTGATTGATGCGTCAATTTCATTCGGCCAACCGCCGCTATCAGCCATGTCAAGCTGGTCGACCTGATCGATCTTCAGGTTCTCCGGTTGCCAGTCGCGGAGCCGTATAAAAGGAATTCGAACGGAACGCTCGGGAATAATCTCGACCGAGACGTTCACTCGTCGGCCGGTCCACAAAGTTCCCGAGTCGTTGGTCGATCCGTTGACCGTGCGGACGCACCGCAGATGACGCAACTGAAGTTCGACTCGCC
>JBLFXD010000674.1:0-4377 GCA_047611045.1 Planctomycetaceae bacterium
GACTCATTTCACGAGGATCCCGTTCGATTTGTGGGCCCCATTCGATCCGTGAACGACGTGCGGCGATTCCTGTCGCTCTGCACGCGGGAGTCGAGCGTCCCGAAAGCACGTCATCTTCGCCGGGCTGAAGTCCTCTCAGACACCGACGCGACCCATTGTGCCGAATTTCCCGCCGCACGTCACCTCAGGTGAGTGACCGTCGAGAATTCCAGGCAGCAGGCCGTTGGTCGGCCCCTGCGAGAAACTGACAACCTTTCAGCGGCGGAGCTGGCTGACGGGAACGTCTTCGTCGACGACCTCGGCGCACAGACCCATGCCTTTGAGTTTCGCAGCGATCTTCAGCACCTTCTGCTGAGCGGCAGCGATCTTGCGGGCGCGAGCGGCTTCGGTCAGGTCTTCGCATTCCTGTTTTGCCGACTCGATCACTTCCGGAGCCGCTTCAATCAGCTCGTTGGTGACGTCGTTGGAAAGCTGGTCGACCACGGGACCGAATTCCGGCTCTTCCACCGTCGCTTCTGCTGCCTCTTCCGGTGGCGATTCTTCAGTTTCTTCGTCGGACAGTTCGAGAGTTGATTCGATCTCTGGGCGAAGCGGAGCGGTGCGGTGGCTTTTAAATGTCGCTTAGAAATTGCGGCCAATCTGGCAGATAACCTGCATGTATTGACTGGACTTTCCTACGTATTTGAGAATTTGGTTGCGCTTCGCCTTATTGAGGCTTTGCAAACCCGCAACCGCAGATGCCCCCAGTACTCCGCCTTGGCCATTTCGCAACGTTTGTTCTTTTAGATCGAGTAGTCCGTAACTATTCTCTGGATTTTCGACCACTGCTGACTTAACGACCGGAGATGCCGCTGGATGCTCATATGCTCGCAGCAGATTGTCCGCTACTTCCTGATCGAAGGTGTAATAGTCGGATAAAATTCTCACAAGCCAGAATAGCTCCGACTCAGACACCACTTTCGCACGTAGTCGCGATTGAATTGTCGCGAATATTTCGCCATCTGGATCTTCAATGCTGCCGATTTTCTGGTGAAGAACACTCAACAATGAAGGAAACTCCTCAATTACCATACGTGCTAATTGGAGCCCGATTTCCTCATCATCTGCTGCGAGTGCAAGAGAGAGTTCGACATCTTCCTCAGCGACTTCACCGGTGCGAAGAAGCGAAATAAGATAGTCCAGTTCCTCCGCCGCTAGCTCGACCGACTCGTCTGCATCGTCGATTTCATCGTAATTCTGTACCTCTTCACGTTTTTGTAGCAGTGACACCTTAACTTCGTCGAGCTGTGGGAAAAGCAAATTTGGCCCTCGATCACCGAAGTAAGTCTTCGCGACGTTCAATGAAAGGTTTCGCTCTCCAATAATGTGCTGAAGCCGCAGAAGATCCAGTTCCAATTCAGCCTGCTTGTCTGAGAACAGGTACCCATCGTCTAGAAACCGGATAATACTCGGAGCCTTCAATTCGAGAGATCTCTCGATGAAAGACAGAAAGGCATTTCCTACTACTTTTGCTGGGTAGAGCCCTTGAGGAATGCAAGACACGGATCGCCCTTGGCTACCCTCGCGAAGGAAGCGTCCAAATTTTTGGCCCTCTTCAAGTGAGACATGGTCCTCGACAAACTGAGTTACATCATGGTGGTAGAGACAGTTGAAGCAGTTTGAAATATCGATGCGAAGAAAGTGCCTGTACTGTTTCTGAAGCTGATATTTTCGATTTCGAAAGCGATGGTAGTCATCGAACGACTGAACCGCTTTTTTGTTCTTAAAGCTGTAACCGAAATACCGCCTCACCCCTTCTTTAGGCGCCTGAAACGCCGACGTATTCCGGTGCATGAAATCGTAGAGATAAAAAGTTGCCACTGGATCAAGAACGAGCACTCGCCGCAGATGGTGACGATCCTTGAGAGCATACGCCGATGGCAACGTAAGGAAACTGGCTGCCTGCTTCGCATCACTATGAAAGATATCTTCCTCTACGAATTCCCTAATTTCTTTTTCTCCACGCTCAAGAAAAAGAACCGTGGCATCCAACGGAAAGAAACTCCGAGGATTATCGCGTCGAAGAAACTCAAGCAGTGGTCTTGGTCGAGCAACCATCAAACATCTCCTAGTGAACATGGTCCACGATCTTGGCGACGGTCTGCGGATTCCTGTTCGGGGCAGATTCTTGTCACTTGTTTACGGCAGCACAAGAACACTATCAGGTGGGTGAAGGGTTTCGATCGTTCTTGGGCAAATCGATGATGCATCGGGCTAGATATTCACTGCATGCTACGACGCTGGTTAAGGAGATGCGGATCATCGAATGGAAACTGCATCGACAATAGTACGATTAGAGCATCAGTTCTGAGAAAATACCGAACAGACAAGAGTTAAAGCGTTTCGGTTCGCGATCAAGGCCCAGAGGAACCATGTCGATTCAGAGAACCGCTCCACAGGACTTACCCGAGACACGCAGCCGGCGCTGGCTCGCGACGAGGTAGTCACGACGAGCGATCCGGCGGCGGGAACGCAGCTCGGGCTGCTGTTCGAACAGCTGGCTCCGCGAGAACGGCAGACGCTAGCTTATTACTTCAGCAATCAGATTCCGTTTCCCAACGACGATCGCAAAGTGCTGACAGACCAGGCGGCTGATCTGCAGATGACGCGAGAATCGCTCAGCAAGTCGCTGAGCCGCATCCGCGAGGCGGCTCGCACGATGAACTGCGTGCTTGCCCCACCCGCCTCGGGAACGCGACCGCCGGTGACGTTTAACGCGGACGACTTTCTCAGCATCCGACCGCTGGTCGATGAGTCCGGCGAAGTCGTGCTGGAGATCGGCCTGCCCGCCACACTGAATGCACCGCTGTCGCGGAAGGCTCCGGAGCGGACGCTGCTGTCGGACCTCGTCTTCCAAACTCTGCTGCCGATCAGCCTGTCGCTCGTCCTGGACGATCGTCGGAATGTTTCGCCGGATGACGACCTGCTCGCTCTGCGCCGAGCCGCCGCCGCACTGCGCGATGACCTGGCCGATGTCCCGCGCTTCGAGCTGGTGCTGTGCCAGACGCTACAACTTCTGATGCGAGTCCTCGTCGATCAACAGGAAACTGACAGCGTCGACGATCTGCTGAACGAACTGCGAACTCGTTTGCAGTCGCCCGTCGTCAGCACTTCCGCGAGAGCCGTCGAGCTGCACACCGCTTTGCATGACATCCAGGCCTCGTTTGCCGATCAGCAAACGGCACGGCAGAAAGTTGTCTCGCGATCAGGCAGTTGATTCGTCTGGGTCCGCAGACTCCAGGCGTCTTTCAGGTGTGCCGACGGAAGCCGATTCCGGCCTGCGTTAAGAGCCTCAAACCTTGGAAGGATCGTCCCAATGGAAAGTTTGATCTGGATACTACTGACGCTGGTTGTGTTGCTGCTTACCCTGCTGCTGCTCGGCCTGTTTGTCTCCCGCCCGAAACTCACCGAACTGACAAGACTGCTGCGAGCCCTTGCCGAAGTACTGCGGTCATTGCGGCCCCGCCACGAAGCGAAGTCGCAGTCCCTTCCGTCGGGAAACGCAGAACGCTTTGCACCAGAACGCCATCAGTAGCACATGCCGCTACTTCTTCGGTCGGAGCATCTGGAAGCCGCGGACCGCGTAAGTCAGGCCACTGTAAAGTGTCACGGCCACGGCGGCCCACAGCACGATGTTTCGATAGAAGTTGAACGTCGGGTTGCCAACTTCCGGGCTGAGCGAGAGCAGGCTCATGGTGATGGCCACGCACTGCAACGCCATTTTCACCTTGCCGATGAACGCTGCGGAAAAGTCTTTCCCGCTCTGTTCGAGGAATGACCGTAGCCCGGTGACAAACATCTCGCGCCCGATCACGGACATCACCATCCAGGAATTGACTCCCGAGTCCGCCTTCTTTTCGAGCAGAAACACGAACGCGCCGCAGACGATGATCTTGTCGACAAACGGGTCAAGGATTCGGCCCAGCGTCGTCACCTGTCCGTACTTGCGAGCGATGTAGCCATCAATGGCGTCCGTGGCTGCCGCGACTACAAACAGGACCGCGGCCGAGATCCAGAAGCCTTCCACGTAGATCAGCCAGAACAGGATGACGGCCAGTCCCAGCCGGCTCAGCGTGATCAGATTAGGGAGATTCAGCGACCGGCCATCGATCGGCTCAGGCATCTGAGAGCCGGTGGACGGCGTGCTGCTTGTACCTTCTCCGGAATCTGTCATGGGAAAATCATCAGCTCAATCTAGCGCATTTTTCGGTGAAATCGCCGTTCGCCAAGCAGTGTCGCAGATTGAGCCGAGCATTCAACTCCGGCCGTTGCTGATCTTGTTCAGGCTGAATTTTATCGCAGAGGTCGCTGAGGAAAGGGAGAGTTCTCCGCGACCTT
>JBLFXD010000675.1:0-4374 GCA_047611045.1 Planctomycetaceae bacterium
TCGTGACGTCAGTTGCCCGCTATGCGGCGCGGCTGACTTGAGCGGTGTCGTTTCTCAGTTTATCCAGCAGGCCGTCGTCAACCTGTCGAAGGAACTGACCGATGCCGTCATCGATGAGCGGCATGCGAACGCCGAGCAGTTCTGCTGCCAGGCTGCAGTCGAGTGTTGTCTCGCCTTTGCCGAAACCTGTGATCGGGCTTTCGAGAATCGTCTGCTCAGGAAACTCGGGACGGGTGAGGTCTGCGAGTTCGGCGATCCGTTCCGCAAACTGAAACGGATTGATTCGATCCGCACTGGCGATGTGGAGTACGCCTCGAAGCTGCTCAGAGCGAGCCTTCAGCAGCAGCATTCCGAGGTCGGTGGCCAGGATCGGTGACGAGTAACGCAGGAAGTCGATGTCGATCGGCAGTCCGCCGTCGAGACTTTCCATGATCGTTTCGACGAACTCCGGCGACTCGGCATCAGGGCTCCAGCCGAAGGCATTTGTCCGAACGATGAGTGCGTCGTCGTTCCCTTCGAGGACTGCTGTCTCAATCTGACGGAGACGTTCTGCCTGAGGCGTCGCACAGAAGTGTTCGTCGTCTTCCTTGTGCAGCATCCACGGGCCTGTGAACACGGCGTCCGACGAGATCATGCAGAATTCGATATTGCCATCGGTCGCGACCTTGGCCCATTCGATGGCATGTTTATCACTGATGGCTTCGCTACGTACCGCGTCGGAATCCCAGGATGACCTTGAAGCAGCGCCGCAGAAGATGATCCAGTCGGGACGTTCCGCCTGAATGTGATGTCGGATGCTGGCGGCGTTGTGGCTGGTGGCGTGAACAGTTCGGCAACCGTCGATGTTGATGCCCGCTCGATTTGCGAGTCCGACGACGCTGTGACTCTGTTGAAGAGTCAGTGCCAGTCCGGCGCCGACAGCACCTTCGACGCCAATAATGAGAACGCTATCCATGCACTCGCCTCCCTGCGTGTGTGCCTTAAATTCTGGCAGAAGATTGAACTGCCGTGGCCAGCGAGATGTTCTTCCTGAACGGCGCCAGCAATGAAACCTGGGAATATAGGTCGATGTCCGGATTTCGGCCAAGAGGAGATTTTCCGAGCGTTCGGATGAGACCTGTTGATGCTCTTGACGAATGCTCCTACTCGGGTAGGATGCGACTCCCACTGAGGTAGGAAGCGGGGCTTTTGCGATCGATAATCCCGAGCAGACCTCAGTAGAAGCAAGCTGAAACGTAAATCGCGAAATCATACCAGAGCGTTTGTCACCAGCGGCAACACAGGTTGAACGTGGGCAAGAAACAGCATCTCGCCGAGCTTCAGATGGCCATCATGCAGGTCCTGTGGGACCGCGAAGAGGCTACCGTAGCCGAGGTGCGCGAGGCTTTGCTGCCCAATCGCCAGTTGGCCTACACGACTGTCGGGACGATGCTCACGAAGATGGAAAACAACGGGCAGGTGGATCACCGATCCGACGGCCGGGTCAACATCTATCGACCGTCAATCGGACCGGGACAGGTCAAGCGGACGATGATTTCGGACCTCGCGGCCAGACTGTTTTCAGGAAGCGTCACCGACGTTGTCTGTCACTTATTAGACGGTCGGCCGGTTTCACGAGAAGAGCTGGATGAACTCCGCAAACTCATCAGAGATAAAGAAAAAGAGCTCGACGGCGAATCGTGAAGGAAGCTGGTCGACGGAAACGTGTGAATGTCGAACCAATGATTCTGCGACAAGTGCAGGATTCTTAGACAAAACGTCAATTGGAAGGGGTCGTCAAACGGGGGGAGAACGATCCACAGGACTCCGCCAGATTTCATCGGATTCTGGCCGGAATCATCCAGGGAATCTGATTCTGAGACGTCGAATAAATCTTCAGAAAACGTGGTGCGTGAAATGGATCGCTCAAGCGACTGAAGTCTGGCAGGAAGTTTCACAGCGAGAAATTGAATTCGAGGAATCTTAACAATCGGCGGGATACTGGCTTCGAACTTGGCAGCGTTTTGATCCGGCAAGCAAGTCAGTCGTTGAACTCGGCTCGCAACACAGCGGCGTGCGTAAGGTTTTGCGAGTTTGAATCCGCCAAAGAGAAATCGTCCCGAACTTTGGAAAGAGTGAAACAGTCCTGCGGTATTACAAGGTAGAAACAGTTCAATGAAAACAGCGACCGCTATGCGAGATCAAATGTGGTGACTCTTTTTGAGAGTCGTATTTGATCGTCCAGCAGAGCGTCGCTTTGATGCGGGACCGGGCGAGGAGTGGAACGCCGGCAGCCTTCCCTTAATCTCCTCGCCCGGTTTTTTGCATCAAACGGTGAACGTTTCCCGTGTCTCTGACTGATTCCCGTTGCCTCGGTCGTTCGAGCAAAGATCAGCGGCGACGGTCAGTCGAGTACTTTGGTCGGATCAAAGTCGTCGAAGGTGTCGCAGTCTCGAATTCTCGCGCCCGATTGGCAAGCCGGATCGACGACTAATAGTTGCTCGAATGCTGAATCAGTCACTCCTGAGCTGGCGGATTGGATTCTCGTGGGCTGCCGAACGGCGACTGAGCGGACCTGTCAGTTCCGGCTGAATCGGATATTCGGTGTCGAAATCGTTTCGATCTGGGAGTCGCTGAACAAAACTCGTAGCGTTTTGACGTTGGACGGTCGCGGCCGTTATTATTGTCCGTTCGTTCCCGATTCTTGAATTGAGCAAAGGGAACTGAATCGCTTCGCGAAGCGTCCAACGCCTGAACTACTTTGAAGTTGGGGCGTTCCATCGTCGCGGAGTATTAGTCATGGCCATGGCAGTCGCTAGCCGTCGTACGAGTTTAAAAATGACCTCCGAGGAGAAGAATCAATCCTCAGGTGAAGAATCGTCCGGGAACGCTCACGCGGACCTGCGGACGTTCGGTCGTTATGTCATTGAGAAGAAAATCGGCGAAGGCGGAATGGGTGCTGTTTACCGCGCGGTCGATTCCAACCTGAAGCGGACCGTAGCGCTGAAGATTCTGCCTCGCGAGAAAGCCAAGAACGAAATCCTGGTCAAGCGGTTCGAGGCCGAAGCACAGGCCGCCGCCCAGCTTCGTCACAAGAACATCGTTTGCGTTTACGACAGCGGCGAACTCGATGGATTCCTCTACATCGCGATGGAGTTTGTTGACGGGATCGATGTTCAGGACCTTGTGATGCGAAAAGGCGGGCTGTCGGTCAAACGGTCGCTCGACATCATTAAGCAAGTCGCCCGGGCGCTCGAACATGCTCACGAGCAGACGATCGTTCACCGCGACATCAAACCAGCCAACCTGCTGATCGACCGAGACGGCAACGTCAAACTTGCAGACATGGGACTGGCTCGTTCCATCGCCGAAACGGAAGAAGCCGGGATCACTCGAGCGGGCACGACCGTCGGCACGGTCGATTACATGTCTCCCGAGCAGGCCCGCGACAGCAAGTCGGCGGACTGTCGCAGTGACATGTACGCTCTGGCGGCGACCTGGTATCAGATGCTTGTTGGGAAGCCGGTGTTTCCTGACGGCGACCTGCTGAACAAGATCACCGCTCACGCGACGACGGCTCCACCGGATCCTCGAGACATTAGACCGAACATCCCGGAATCGGTCGTGCAGATCATGCACAAGATGCTCGAAAAGAAACCGGCGAAGCGGTATCAGACACCCACAGAGTTGATCCACGATCTTGAACACGGATTTTCCGAGACTGCTGATTCGGGAAAAGCAGCGGCGGACGGCGGCGAGAAGCTGCTCAGTCTGGACATCCTCGCTGGTCTGGCCGAAGAGGACACGGCGGCGGACGAGGAGATCCGTGGCCGGGCTCCGAAGACTTCATCAAGATCCAGACGAGCAAAGGGCAGTGACACCTATGACGTTGTCGCAGATCTTGAAATGCCCGAGACCACGGTTCTGCCCGTAAGAAAAGCGAAGTCTTCTGGCGAAGTGGCGGTTGCTCCAGCGAAGTCAAAGTCGACAAGAAAGAAACCTCGCAAGTCCGTCTCAAAAAGTTCGACGTCGGTTCCGAAGAGATCTGCTGCCTCCACCGACACGATCGCGGAGTCTTCGGATACTTCGAGTGCCATCCCGTCTCGCCGTGAAGTCATGCTGGCTCGAAACGTCCGGCACCGACGCGACGTGGAAAGTCGCAAGCAGATGATGGCACTGGTGGGCGGGGGCGTTGCTGTTCTTATCGTCGGGTACCTCGTCTACTCGTCGATGTTTGGTGCCTCCGCTCCCGAAGCCCCATCGCCAACAGGTGCATCGCCAGCCGGACCACCTGCCGTAACAGCACCGGTCGGAAACTCTGCTCCCGATGCTGGTCGTCCGGCCGCTCCCAGTCGTCAGCCGCCGCGGCGAGTTGAGTAATCTGGACCGCGTGGG
>JBLFXD010000676.1:0-4374 GCA_047611045.1 Planctomycetaceae bacterium
GTTGAAGGCAACTTGGTTCAAGTCACACTAAATGAAGAGCCGATCGTCGATGTCCGCATCAGCGAGCTGCAGAACTCGCCGGTGGGCCATCTGGCGATCTCGAACTGGAGAGGAGAGGCGAAGGGATGCGCATTCCGAAACATGCGAGTCAGGCGTCTGGGACAAGAACCTGCCGGCACGGAGAGTTCCGGTCTCACCCAGCCAGTGCCGAACCTGATCACTTCCGGCTCGCGGGAGTTGTTTGATGGATCAGACCTGAGTCACTGGCAGTCAATGATGTGTTTTGGTCAAGACCACAACACGCATCGCCCCAGCACGGCAGCTGGCGATTGGATCATCGAAGATGGAATGATGGTCTGTAACACCGACCGGTCTGGTTGGCTTCGATCTGTCGATCAGTTTCGTGACTTCGTGCTGCGACTCGAATACAGGCTTCCATCGCGAGGAAACAGCGACGTCTACATTCGATGTCCGGGTACAGGGCGTCTCTCACAGACTGGTATGGCCATACAGTTGATTGAGGAATCTACATGGGGGCAACCGCTGACTGCTTTCCAGAAGACAGGCGCAGTGTGGGGAATCGTCGGCCCCTCAGCGTCGCCTCAGAAGTCCGTTGGCGAGTGGAACCAACTCGTGGTGGTGTGCGAAGGAATCCGAATTCAAGTGGCCATAAATGACCAGACCGTCGTCGACGCAGTCATTTCCGACCAACGGCGAACTCAAGCTGGTTTCATCGGCTTGGCAAACCGGCGAGGCGAGGCGAAGGGAACCGCGTTCCGCAACACGCTATCGAACAAACGAAGCAGTTGAGTTAGTGAAGCTGCCGTTAAAACTTGTCGGCGATCTGGTAAGCGCCGGCCCAGATGAAGAAGGCGACGACGGCGATTAATGACGCCGTCGCAATTGCGGAGTTGCGGCCGGCTTCGCCGATGCGTTTGGGGCTTCCGTTCAGGAATAGCAGAGCCAGGGCAAGGATCGGCATGAAGGCGGCGCCGACGACGGCGTAGGCGAGCTGGATTCGGCTGAAGCTGACGAACAGGCCGGCGGCGGGGACAGTGGCTATCGCGATCAGCGAGTAGCGATAGATCGGTGAGTTGCTGTCGGCTCGGTGTGCGGCTGCGTCCTGCGTCAACGTGTCGTCGTTTTCGTCGGAGGTCAGGTCTGAAGCGGGAATTGCCGCTTTGGCACGGATCATCCGGAAGCTGTCGACGAAGAGGTACGGGACGCTCTGCCAGACTCCCAGCATGCTGCTGGCGACGGCTCCCCAGGCACCGATGAGAAATGCGATCCGAGCCGTCGGGCCGATCGTTCCCAGCGAACTTTCCAATTGATCGGCGAGTTGGACGATCAGCGTTGCCCCCTTCGCGCCGGAGTCGACATCGATCCGGCTGCCCAGGATGACCATGCCCATGCCAAAGATTGCGGTGGCGACGTAGCCGGTCAGCAGATCGAGTCGGCAGGTCCGCAATTCACCCAGTCCTTCGCGGCGGTCTTCGCGGATCCAGTAGCCGTAGCAAAGGACGGTCACCGTTCCGCCGACTCCGCCCATCAGCCCGACGGTCCATTTCAAACCGCCAGCATCGAGCTGTGGAATCGTTGGGATGAACACTCCACTAGCCACCGCTGACCAGTCCGGCTGAATGGCGATCGTCGTGGCCAGAACGGTGATAAACATCACGCCAATGCAAACGCTCATTACTTTTTCAAACAGCCGGAATCCGCCGACGAAAACAAGCCCCAGCGCGACGCCGCTGTGCAGAACGCCGTAAATAACTTTGTCGGTCGACGGGTCGGTCAGTGGCAGGATGGCGTGAGCAGCGACTCCGCAAGCACTCATCAGCGCGGAGCCGACAAAGAAACTCCAGACGCACAGGTAAACCAGGAAGGTGATGATCGCCGCGCGACCGATATGTCGAGCGGTGCCTTCCAGAACGGTTGAACCTGTCGCGAGCTGCCAGCGGGCAAGGCCTTCGTTCAGCACGAACTTGATGATCGCTCCGAGGAGAACTGCCCACAGAACGGCGACGCCGAGTCGCGAGCCGGTCAGCGCACCCGTGGCAAGATCCCCGGCGCCGACGCCCGTTGCAGCAACAAGCAAACCGGGGCCGATGATGGAAAGCGGTCCGGATGATCGAGCAGGTTTTTCGTCAGACATACTGCTGCCTCAACTCTCAACTGGCGGCGTGTATTTCCGGTCGAAGTGAGTGTAGCCGCCATCGACGTAGATGATCTGGCCGGTCGTGTGACTTGAACGTGGCGAGGCCAGAAAGACAACCATGTCAGCCATTTCTTCAACGGTGGTGAATCGTTGACCGAGCGGAATCATGCGTTCGATGGCGGCTCGGCTGGCGGCGGGGTCGGGCATTGTGTTCAACCAGTTTTCGTAGAGCGGCGTCCAGGTTTCGGCGGGCACGACGGTGTTGACTCGGATTCCGTCCGCGGCGAGGTCGACGGCCCACTCGCGAGTCAATCCGTCGATCCCGCCTTTCGCTGCCGCGTATCCCGATGTGCCGCCCTGCCCGGTCACACTGACCTTCGAGCTGATGTTGAGAATCACGCCCTGCGATTTTTTCAATTCATTCAGTGCGTAATGCACGAGGGCGTAACAGTGGATGAGGTTTCGTTTGAGGGATTCGACAAACGCGTCCGGGCCCTGGTCGAGGCCGACGCCGTCGTTGACTCCGGCGTTGTTCACCAGGATGTCGATGCGGCCGAACTTCTGAATCGTGGCTTCGACCGCATGGCGACAGGCATTGACGTCGGTCAGGTCTCCCTGGATGAAGAAGCAGTCTTTGCCCTGGGCTGCGTATTCGGCTTCCAGAGCGAGTCCTTCTTCCGTGCTGCGATTCACGTTGGCAATGCGAGCCCCTTCCGCCAGGAACGATCGGACGATCCCCGAGCCGATCCCTTTCGAGCCTCCAGTAACGAGGACAACTTTGTCTTGAAGTTTCAGGTCCATTTGATGAGGACTCCGGGCAAGGGCACGCTATCAGTGAATGGTCATGGAGTCGTCGGGGGCGGGATCGTCAGCACGGCCAATATCAGATTCGCCGCGTTAAATAACATGTGCAGCAGGACGACGCTCAGAAAACTGCGGCGTTGCTGATACACGTATCCAAGTACGAGAGCAAGCGGCAGCAGCGGGATGGCATCCGGCAGGCGATGCACGGCGGCAAAGATTACAGCGACTGCGAACAAAGCTTCGCGCGGTGGGGCAATCCTCTGTAACCAGGTTTGCAGCACGACCCGGTAGATCAGCTCTTCGACCAGCGGCGCCAGGACAACTGCCGCAATCACGATCCAGAACAACGTTGTGAAAGAGCGATCCTGTTCGAGGAGCTGAAGCAGGCCGTGCGAATTACTGGTGCTTCGCCAGGGCAGAGTCAGCAGCCACACGCCCAGCACCGGCAGGACGGCCGCCGCAAAACCGAGCACGCCGTCAGCGATCTGTTGCCGCACATTCTTCAAGTGAAATCCGAACGCTTCGACGCTGGTCGTGGTCGAATAGGTCATCGGGACGAGGAT
The DNA here is from genome assembly GCA_047611045.1 of Planctomycetaceae bacterium. Classification (GTDB taxonomy): domain Bacteria; phylum Planctomycetota; class Planctomycetia; order Planctomycetales; family Planctomycetaceae; genus JABMPE01. The sequence continues at coordinate 3,526 of JBLFXD010000676.1, forward strand.
GGCCAGAAACAGAAGTACGTTGAACTGACAGGTCAATTGCACGTCCGCGACAGTCGGCAGTCGCCCAGTGTTGACCGGCTCGGTGGTGAGGGAAAGCAGTTGCATCGCGATCCATGAGGCAACGACGATGGCCGAAATTGACTCGACGACAGGCAACGGCGTATCTATCCCCGGAAGGATCGGGATGCGATGCCGCAGTCGGTACGCAGCCAGAGAAAGCACGAGAAAGCTGGCGACGCCGAGCACGCTCAGCATGCAAACAGCGGGCAGCGGGAGATCATCCATTTCGAGTCCGATTTATGGCCCGTAGTCAACGCTCGTGAGTAGATCGTAGGGTGGGCACTGCCCACCAGTCGTCTGCGAATCAACCGAGGAACTTTTGGTGGGCAGTGCCCACCCTACTGTTCTTCTCTTTATCGAAGACCGGCGGAAGCGACTGGTCACTTCCGCCATTCGTCGTACGACGGCGTGGGATAGGCGGTGATCGACGCTTCGTCAATCTCGACGCCAAAGCCTGGCCGATCAGGGACTTCAACAAAGCCGTCTTCAATCGACGGTTGACCGGCGACCCAGGACATCCACGGTCGGCCGGATTCGGCCAGCGGGTCGGCCGGTCCGTTGTCGAACGCCGCGATCGCCGGCAGCGACCACAGCTCGGCTCCGCGGTGAGGGCAAACTCGTAAGCCGTACTCGGCAGCGATCTCGTAAACGCGGATCAGCTCCGTCATGCCTCCAAGCCAGCAGACGTCGGGCTGCAGCACGCTGTGCAGACGGTGCTCGGCCAGGTGTCTGAACCCGGCGGACGTGTATTCGTGCTCGCCGCCCGCGATCGGGACCGGTGAGTTATTG
>JBLFXD010000677.1:0-4374 GCA_047611045.1 Planctomycetaceae bacterium
CGCGACGGTGATCGTTTGCGTCTTCGTTTTCCTGATTGGACGAGAACTCTCGTGCAACGGCGTGGGACTACTCGCCGGTGTGCTGGCGGCTTTGTCGCCCGGACTCGTTTTATTTGGAAACATGCTACTTGCCCATCAGCCGACACTCGTCGGGCTCGGCCTGTTTATCTATTCGTTTCTGAGAATGCAGCGACTGCTCGACGAACCTCGCGACGCAACGTCTGCGGGATCCGCCAGGGGAATTGTTCTCGCCGCTGGGCTGTCGGGAATTGGTCTTTCGTTCGCGATGCTTTGCCGGCCGATGACCGCGGCCGGTGTCGGCTTGCCGTTCGGATTGTGGCTTGCCTGGTGGCTTGTTCGAAACGTTCGACAGCACAGACTTGCGGCGACGAAGGTCGTCGCTGGTTTTGCGATCCCACTCGCGATCGGATTTGCCATCGCCGGTGTCTACAACGCGAGCACGACCGGCAGCGCGCTGACGACGCCGTACCATCTTTACACGGAACTTTTTACGCCGCGGCACATGTTTGGCTTTAACAACGTCGAGCGAGCGCAGTCGTTGATCACGGATCGAACGCTCGAACACTACGACCAGTGGGCGGAGAATCTTGATGCTTCGCGAGCGGTTCAGAATGTCCAGAACCGTTTCGTTGCGAGCTGGCAATGGACGCTCGGGCTGGTTGCGGTCGTGTTGCTCGGGACGGTGTTTCTGACCGGAGCGTGGCGAAATCTTGACGGTCGCTGGTGGCTGATCCTGGCCGCAATTTTCTCGCTGCACGCGGTTCACATCCCGTACTGGTACGACGGCATCTTTCATTGGCACTACGTTTTTGAATCCGGAATTCTGTGGTGCCTCGTTGCCGCCGCCGCCTCGCAACTTCTGGTGACCTGTTTCGCAAACGCCGAACGTCCCTGGATGGCCGCCTGGGTAGGGCTGTTGCTGGTTGCCAGCGTCGTGACAAATAACGTCGCCATCCCGCCGTTCCAGGGAGTTTCCCGCTTGGATGTCGGCATCAGCCAACTGGCATTTTCGCGAGTTCGCTATTTCCAGTTTCAGCAACTCCTGTCGCAACGGGTGACGGAACTGCCGGCGCTGGTGCTGGTTCGGCACGATCCGGCTGACCGCCACATCGACTACGTAACCAATCACCCCTCGCTGACCGAGCCGTTGCTGATCGGTCGCCTGCCGGCTGATGCGACGACGTCCGAGGAAGAAACGGCGACGATGGCGGCAGAGGCATTTCCAGACCGCGCCCATTTCGTCTTCGACGCAGCTACCGGCCGTCTTGATCAGATTCGATAGGGCGACCATCGGGTTGACTGGATAGTGACGGCTGAATTCGCAGTTAAGAACGCTCTAGGTTCGCGAGCCGTCTGTCCGTTACATTTTGTGCGTCGCACGGGTTTCCTCGGAAGCATTCTTCGGCGACATCCCTCCTCCGGGCACCATATTCCCCTCCTGCCCGAATCAACCCGAGTTCAACCTGATTCCCATGCACGGTCAATCCTGCCGGATTCCGAATGACGATCTTCCTGCGCGGCGAGCATCGCTGTTGCGTGGCACGTTTCGCTGTGCGCGTTTTGGCAACCGGTTCGCTTTGACAATCTTGTGTTCGGCGATCTTGCTCCTGGCCGGCTGCGGAAAGACGCTCCGCAACACCGCGACCGAGCAGCTCATTCTGTCAGACAGCGTGGACCGAGCGATTCGCAGTATCGATTTCTCGCCGTTGGCCAGACGGTCGTGCTACATCGACACCACTTATCTGAAGACGGTCAAGTCGACTTCGTTCGTCAACGCCGACTACGTTCTCAGTTCCGTCCGCAACCAGCTCGTTTCGGCCGGCGGCATTCTGGCGGCCAGCAAAACAGATGCGGAAGTCATTATCGAACCGCGGCTGGGCGTCCTTGGTGCCAACGAGAACGAAGTCAGCTACGGAATCCCTTCCAGCAACCTCTTGACGCAAGCTGCGTCGATGGTTCCGACCGCTCCGCCAGTTCCGACGATCCCTGAAATTTCTCTGGCTCGCAAGAACGATCAGATGGCCGCGACGAAACTGGCGGTCTTTGCCTACGACGCGAAGACTGGGAACCCTGTCTGGCAGTCTGGAGTCTCGACCGCTCGGAGCAATGCCAAAGACATGTGGCTGTTCGGCGTCGGACCGTTTCAGAGCGGTACGATCTACGAAAAGCCTCGTTTTGCCGGAGTCCGTATCAAACTTCCATTGATCGGCGACAAGGATGGAGACAAGCGGCGGCAGGCGATCTCGCACGACGAAGAGTTCGTCTTCAATAAGTCGCCCAGACTTCTGTCCGCTCCGGAAGACACGATTCTGCATGCGAGTGCCGAATCGGCTGAGAAGCCGCCCGCGAAGAAGGCCACGGCGAAAAAAACTACCGCGAAAAAGTAGGAACAGCCACGAACGCTCAGAGCTCGTGAATTTTTCAATTGTAGGGTGTGACCAGCGGAGCGAATCAAACGGCTGGTGTGCCGGCGCGGGCAACTGTCGGACTTCGCGGTCGTCATGATTGCGCACAGATCTCCGCGCCGCCACACCGCGAGTTTCGTTTGGCCCGCTTGTCACACCCTACGAAAAACTCACAACCGCTCAGGATGCGATGCGAGTCCGCGTCGACACGCGAGGAACGTGCATCTGGCCAAAACTGGACAACGCCGCCGGTATTGCTGATTTCGTCTGTTGTCGCCGCCCGATCTATACGTATCACCTTGTGAAAACTCATCTTCTGTGACGTCAACCGATCGTGGTACCCTTCCAGACGGACCGTAGGAATCGGTTCCAGGGAGCAGAGTCAGTCCGCGTTCCCGTCTCGAGGCTGGCTGCTGTTACCTCAACCGGACCAACCAGTCCGACAGGATGACTCCAGCGCAAAGGACCTCGCGATGTCAACCGACGCAACGCCCGGCAACTCAGATCCTGATACACCTGAATCGGAAACGCAGCAATCCGACAACTTTGTCGAAACTGCTCTGAAGCTCAGCGGCAAGAGCGACGAAGAAGCTCGCAAAACAGGAGCCATCGACCGCGCCGACGAGCAGGTCGAAGAGCTCTTTGCCGCGAAGTACCGCACGGAAGGTAGCCCCTGTCACCAGGCCGTGTGGGGCGACACCTTCCCGCTCGAACTGTTTGCTCCGAACGAATCTCCGACGCCGCCTGCCTGCGATCAGGTCATGGAAAAATCCATCGACTTGACTCGAACGATGCACGAGAACGGGACGGCGTACGATGCCAACGGCAAGATGTCGACCGAACTTCTCGGCAGCCTGGGCGACGCCGGCTACTGGGGATTACTCGTTCCGCAGGAACACGGCGGCAGCGGTGCACCCTTCTCGGCCTTTGCGAAGTTTTTGACTCGAATGGCGACGGTCGATCCCACGGTTGCAGGCACGGCTTCGGTTCACGGCTGCATCGGCGCGGTTGACCCGTTGCTGGCTTTCGGTTCGCCCGAGCAGAAGTCGCGCATCCTGCCGAAACTCGCCAGCGGGGAACGCATCTCTGCTTTCGCGCTGACAGAACCCGGCGCGGGGTCTGACCTGACCGCGCTACGAACAACAGCCAAACTCGACGGAGACGATTACGTCGTCAACGGCGAGAAGCTGTTTATCACGAACGCAATCCCCGGCAGGACGATCGCGATTGTCTGCCTGATCGAAGGCAAGCCGTCAGTACTGATCGCCGATCTTCCCGAGGAAGAGAACGAGCAATTTCAGGTGGTGCCATACGGGATCTATGCCCTGCAGCATTCGTGGAACAACGGCCTGAAGTTCAACAACTTCCGAGTTCCCGCCGCGAATCTTCTCGACCCCGGTCGAGGCGACGGGCTGACCATCGCGTACCACGGCCTCAACCGAGGCCGCGTTGCACTTGTTGCCGGAGCCGCCGGCACGATGCGCGTCATGCTCAAAAACATGCTGCCGTGGGGGAAGTTCAGAACGACGTACGGAGCGAAGATCAACACCCGCGAGCTTGTGCAACGCCGCATCGGGCACATGGCCGGTTTGATCGTTGCCTGCGACGCGCTGACCGACTGGTGCTCGTGGTTGCTCGACGAAGGCTATCGCGGCGAAATGGAATGCATCATCGCCAAGATCTTCGGCAGCGAATCGCAAAAAGAAGCGGCCATCGAGCTGTTCATGAAGACGCACGGCGGACGATCGTTCCTGAAAGGGCACCTGTTCGGCGACAACGTTCACGACTTCCTCGCCCCGTGCATCTACGAGGGCGAAGGAGAAATGCTCGGCATGGCCTTCTTCAAGTCGCTCGTCAAAGTTCACGGCTCGACCTACTTCGAACCAATTGGCAAGGCGCTCGCGAAGGCCGGGATCAAAACTCCAAATCCGCTGAACCCGGCACACGC
>JBLFXD010000678.1:0-4361 GCA_047611045.1 Planctomycetaceae bacterium
TTCTCAGAGCAGATCGAGCCTCTCAATGAGTACCACCCCCGTGATCATTTCGGTGACGTTTTGTTATCACCGCAGCGATTCCGTCGACGGTGTGCTCATCAATTCAACTGGTCTCTCAAGTCCGACGGGATCCATGTAGCCACAACCTTCACGACTTAGATGCCAGATCAACAAACATGGAATAAGGTCGCGAGTCGTCCGGTACGCGGCCTTATTCCCTGTTCGCTGATCTCCGCGATTTCCCAGCTGGATGCGGCGTTCGACCAGCTCCAATTCGGCGTGTCAGCAATCGCTGATAGATAAAGAAAAGCGACGGTCGGGCCGCCCGATGGACGGCCCGACGATCGAGAGCTTTGAAAACAGAATGGACGACGAGCCGTCAAACGTAGTGGCTACAGCATCAGTTCGGACGCCGAAAGGTTCAAGGTCAAATCATTGTCCGTTTCTGATCCTCGGAGCCAGCGGGTGAACTGGTGGAGCATCAGGCCAGCGGCGATGTTGGCTGTGTAGATGGTGCTTCGCGCAGTGCATTGGCCCTGCTGGGCTTCAGCCTGTCGGAAGAGCGTTGTCGGGTAGTGACTGCGTCCGGTGTCGTTGGCCATGCAGAGGATTCGCATGGTTTCGCCGAGCATTCTTCCGTCGGCCCAGAATTGACAGCTCGCGCCCGCTGATCGCCAGATGGCGGTGCGGGCGGAGATGGAGTCGACGCAGCAGAAGATGGCCTCGCCAGTGGAGTGTCGAGGTCGGAAGCGGTCGTTGATCGTTTCGATTTGGATGTCGGCGTCGATTTTTCGGACAGCGTCTGACGTGGCCTCGACTTTGAGGGTTCCAACATCGGAAGCCAGGTAGCCCTGCGTGGTGATGTTGGTTTCGTCCACCGTGTCGAAGTCGATCAACTGGATTGATCGCGCGCCGATGGCTGCCAGTTGCAGAGCCACCTGATGACCGATGGCTCCGACTCCGATGACGGTTACCGTCAGACCAGCCAGTCGATCTGACGGCACGAGTCCCTGCTGACGGATCAGCCGGGGATTGTCGACAGTGGCGTTTCGCATTCATCTTCCTCCCAGTCCAGGAACAGTGGTGTTGAATTGAGGCGGTCGAACCAGTCCTCGTCGTAGTTGCATTGATCCAATGTCGCATCAGAATCGCCAAAGAAGTGGTCGTCGGCTTTGGCGGTTTCGTTGAAGAACTGGTTATTGCTCACCGGTTTTGAAAGTGGTGAAAAAGGATTCCGACGCTGGACCTTTCGGACGCTGGTGGCAAATTCACGCTGCCACCCACAGACGTTCGAGGCTTCGAACGTCTGTGAATAATCGATCTCTACATTCATCTCCTGCGCGGTCTGCGGTCCGACATTGAACCGCAGACGAGCGTAGGTTTCGCCGCCTTGCGCGAGGATGAACATCACCGCCCATTCGACATTGCCGAAACAACGTTCGAACGTTTCTTCGTCGATGAAACTGGGGTTGGCGCTGAGGCCCGGATGAGTGTGCAGCCAGATACGGCCGAACTGTTCGGGTTTCAGACCGGCATCCACCTGTTCGTCGTAGAAATCGGCGACGGATTCGTCATCGAACTCGACAGTGACCGCCGTGCATTGCTGACGTACAAGACAGACGTCTTCAACCAGCAGAAGGTCGTCTGGCGACGTAATGGCGAAGCCACCAATCTCGGTATCGCCCGCGTCGCGCAGGTACAGCAGCTTGGCCCACGCGTACGGTGTGAACCGGATTGTGGGGCGTTCAGACCGACGCCGTCGCTGACGGGACGTCGATTTCCGTTGGCGACTCTTCTTCTTTGTTTTCGTTGCACAGAGGGCAGCATTCATCGGTGAGGCATCCTTTGCAGAAACCGTCGCCACACTCCGCGCAGGCAGAGCGGCACGACGCACAGGTGTCAGAATCGCATCCGGTACACGTGCGGATGCAGTCGGAACAGAAATAGTCATCGCAGTCGCGACAGCGGTTGCTGCATTCACGACAGGTCGTGGTTGAGCAACCGTCGCAGAGGTAGCTGTCGTCGTCGCTCGTTGTCGTGCCGCACTCAGGGCAGGAGATACCGAACCAGTCGTCGAGCGACACGTAGGCACTCGATTGGTTGTAGGTCTGCAGAACCTGCCGTACGAGCACGAAGAAATCGAACAGCCTTCCGTCACGCAGAGCCTGTCGAATGGCCGTTTTGCCTTCGCCTTCGCACAGCGAGTTGCTCTGCACATGCGGATGCGTGGTGTCATCACTGGCCGCTGCCGGACTCGCATCAAGAGCTTCGACTTCGTAAGCACCACGCTCATTCAATCGATGCCAGTTCAGCACGAGGGCAAATCGCCCCAGATCGACGCCTTCCAGCAGGACCGCATCCGTGGTGACCGTGATACAGTGTCTCTCCATGCTGACGGCAACCTCATCGAACTCCGAATCCAGCGCGGTGAGTTCAGCGAGAATGTCACGTATCATCGATGTCCCGCGATTCCCTGTCTTCGCCGCTGCACGCTCATAATCGTGCAGCGGACTTGTGACTCGCGGAATCACCACCGCCAGCACCGCTTCCATGCGGCGTGCGGCAGCGGGCAGACTCCTGCGACGAGCTTTCTCAATCAGTCGAGTCAGCCGCAGGCATTCCGTCCATGATTCGGTCGGCAGTGACAGGTCTGGCGAACACTCGGGCCGCAGACGCGAGTGAATCGCGACGGCGGCCCGGTGGAAGACGGTTGTGCGACGGCTCATCGCTGCACCTTGATGGCCGCCTCATTCGCACCCTCGATCTTTGTGGGAGTGATACTGATGCGGTCCCCGTCCACCAGCACTTGATCGTGAGCGACCGGCTGCCGGTTGACCCGAATGAGATAGTTCGACGGATTCGGATGAGTGATGTGTCCTTCGAAAAACTGTCGCACGGTCGTGCCTTCTACGACGTCGACATAGTCCGCGAAGCCAGCACCGTCGTTGTTGATGCAAAGTACGAGCATAATAAAGTCTCCGGTGGTGATGAGTAGAAAGTTGTAAAGCGGAAAGACGTTGCACTGTCACTCGCCTCGCCTGCGTCCCCGCCCTCGGCTGGGTGGTCTGTGCTGGCGATTCTGCGGACGAGGTGACGTGCGGATTTCGCCAGCGTGGATAGCCAGCGCGATGAGGATCACGGTCAACATGAGGAACACCGTCAACGATTCAGCACAGGCGGCAATCAGGCCGGCGATCAGCAGGACGCCGTTAATCCTGGCCTGATTCAGTTTCTCTCGGGCGTTCATGCAGTCTCCGGACAGATGAGTTGTCGCTTTCGTTTCCGACAGCATCGGTGACCGCGTCTGCGCCGGCCTCGATGATGAGTCGCCGGTTCGCCGGCAGGCGGTCGCAACTGCAGCAGGCCGAAGCCGCGTGAGCTGATTTCGGAAACGGTTTCGCCAGTGGCTTCAGCCACGGCTCGGTTGAGTTCGTTCTGAGTCATGAAGTGGTCTCCTGATTTTGATACAGAGAAATAGAAAAGCCCCAGCTGCGTGATCACGGCGACCACGCAGCCGGGGCTTGAGGGATACAATCAAAATTCGTGTCGTCAGCGACGGCGTGGCGGCAGCCAGTGGGTCGTCAGCCAGTGTTTCTCGGCGTCGAGTGCCGTGCTACGCGTGGCAAATGGCCCCAGCATGGGACCGTCAACTGGACTGAGATCAGCCCACCAGTTCCCGCCGTCATCCGGTTCCACGTGAGAACCACGCCGGATGGAAAGTGCTCCGATGGCACTCAGGTCGACAGTCTCGTCGTACACGCACCGCACGGTGCCATTGGCAGTAATCAGCAGGTTCATGCTTCTGGCTCCGCTGCCAAGGGAGTGCGACTGCGCATGATGTTGCGGCGTGGTCGATCGACCATCATTCCGTCGAGCACCGACTGCACGCCGGAGAGTTGCGTGGTGATGTGCTGCCGCAGACCATCGCTCTGACGCAGCGAATTCGGCCGCACTCCGCGCAGGACACTCTGTGTCTGTTCAACCAGTCGATCCAGTTCCGCGTTTGAACCGACGTTGAGTGAACGAAACCGGTTAAAGAACTCGGTCAGGTTCGACACCGCTGTGTCGCGGAAGACTTTCGGCTTGCCGTCGCGATCACCATTGAGTCGCTCGCAGAGGTGTGACAGCAGCTCGGACAATTCTGCCGTGAATGCTTCTTCCGCCAGCCTGATCGCTTCGGCAAACCGGGACCGGACTCGATCACACTCCTGCTCGTACAACTCCGGGTTGACCTGCCGCAGATAACCTGGTGGATCGACCGACGGAAAGTCCCAGGACATCGAGAATGCGCCGGCCAGTGACACGGGATAGTCAGATGCATTGAATAGACTTCCCAGCCGGTCTCTTGCGGCGTGCCTTAG
>JBLFXD010000679.1:0-4355 GCA_047611045.1 Planctomycetaceae bacterium
GAAATCGCTGACTCGTGAGCAGATTGAACTGTTGAAGAAGTGGGTCGCGCAGGGAGCCAACTGGCAGGAACACTGGGCGTTTATCTCGCCGGTTAAGCGTGATGCACCGAAGGTCTCGCAGTCGGACTGGCCTCGAAATTCGATCGACAATTTCATCCTTCAGCGGCTGGACGAGGAGGAGTTGAAGCCATCGCCGGCTGCTTCGAAGGAAGCATTGATCCGGCGAGTCTCGCTCGACCTGACCGGTCTGCCTCCGACGCTGGCCGAGGTTGACGCATTTCTGAATGACAGTTCGGAGGACGCCTACGGGAAGGTGGTTGACCGGCTACTCAAGTCAGACCGCTACGGCGAACACATGGCGAAATACTGGCTGGACGCCGCTCGCTATGGCGACACTCACGGGCTGCACCTGGACAATTATCGCGAAATGTGGCCGTACCGTGACTGGGTCGTGCGAGCGTTCAATCAGAACATGCCGTACGACCGGTTTGTGACCGAGCAGCTGGCAGGTGACCTGCTGCCGGACGCGACCGAAGATCAGCTCGTCGCCACCGGATTCAACCGTTGCCACGTGACGACGGGCGAGGGCGGGTCGATTGTCGAGGAAGTTTACGTTCGCAACGTCGTCGACCGGGTCGTAACAACCGGCACCGTCTTCCTGGGGATGACATTTGACTGCACACGGTGTCACGACCACAAGTACGACCCGTTCACGCAGCGAGATTTTTATTCGATGTTCGCTTTCTTCAACTCGATCGACGGCGCGCCGATGGACGGCAACAAGAAAGACCACGCTCCGGTGGTCAAGGTGCTGACGGCTGAGCAGAAAACGCAGATTGCGGAATTGAAGCAGAAGGCGGACGACGTGCGAGACGAAATTCGGAAGCAGCTCGCCGAGTACAAGTACGTTGAGCCGGAGACGCCAACGGAAGCGGAGTCTGCCGAACCCAAAGAGTTTGTCTGGATTGAAGACAGCGTGCCGGAAGGCGGACGGGCTCAGGGCGGCTGGCAGTTTGTGACAAAGCCGAAGCCGGTTTTCAGCGGCGAGAAGTCGTCGACTCGCACAGCGAAGGGGCGGAGCCAGCACTTCTTTGATCGGGCAAAGACACCGCTCAAGATTGCTGACGGGGACGTTTTCTTTTGTTACGTGTACCTCGACGAAAAGAATCCTCCAAAAGAGATCATGCTGCAGTTCAACGATGGCTCGTGGGATCATCGAGCGTTCTGGGGCAGCGATTCGATCGACTGGGGCACGAAGGATTCTCCGAGTCGATTCAGCAAGGGGGCGTTGCCTGAGAAGGGCGAGTGGGTACGGCTTGAAGTTTCCGTCGCGGAAGTCGGGCTGAAGGCCGGATCGTTGATTAACGGCTGGGCGTTTACGCAGTTCGACGGGACGGTGTACTGGGACAAGGCCGGCATTGTCAGCAAGGCGGATCAAACGCCGGTCTACGATTCGCTACTTGTTTGGGAACGCGATCAGAAAGCGGCGAAGGCCGCGTCGCTACCTGTGGACGTTAAGCCGATCGTTCTGCTGGAAGCGGCGAAAAGAAACGACGAGCAGCGGAAGAAGCTGCTCGACTATTTTGTCGAGCACGTTTGTTCGACGTCGCGAAGCATTTTTGATCCGCTGCAAAAGTCGATTGCCGATGCAGACAGGGAAGTAACCGATCTTGAAAAAGCCGTTGCGACGACACTGGTGTTTCGCGAGAAAGCTGAGCTGAAGCCTGCACATATTCTGAACCGTGGCGAGTACGACCAGAAGCTCGAAGAAGTGCCGCGAGCCGTGCCGGCGATTCTGCCGCCGCTGCCCGAGGGGGCTCCGGCGAATCGGTTGGGTCTGGCCATGTGGCTGACGAGTCGGCGGCACCCGCTCATGGCACGCGTGACAGTCAACCGGTTCTGGCAGCAGTTGTTCGGTACCGGCCTGGTTAAAACGTCCGAAGACTTCGGTTCTCAGGGTGACCCGGCCAGTCATCCGGAACTGCTCGACTGGCTTGCGGTGCAGTTTCAGGACGATGGCTGGGACGTTGAACAGGCGTTGCGTCGGATGGTCATGTCCGCGACCTATCGGCAGGCGGCGGTTGTTCGCGGCTCGGTCGAAATTGATCCAGAGAACCGACTGTTGTCGCACGGCCCGCGTTTTCGACTCGACGCCGAAGTGCTGCGGGATCAGGCCTTGTTTGTCAGCGGCCTGCTTGTTGAGAAGATTGGCGGTCCCAGCGTCAAGCCGCCGCAGCCGGACGGGTTGTGGTTTGCCGTTGGCTACAGCGGATCGAACACTGTTCGATTTGCGGCAGACACGGGCGACGACAAAGTTCATCGTCGGACTCTGTACACGTTTCTGAAGCGGACTGCGCCGGCACCTCAGATGAGCATCATCGATGCTCCGTCGCGCGAAGCCTGCACGGTCCGTCGCGAACGGACCAACACGCCGCTCCAGGCTTTGCTGCTGCTCAACGATCCGCAGTACGTCGAGTGTGCTCGCGGGCTTGCCGATCGAGTTCTCCGCGAAGGCGGAGCGACGGATGAATCACGAGCTGCGTACATGTTGCGACTCTGCACGTCTCGAACACCTGAGGCGTCAGAAGTGGCGGAACTTCTATCCGTGATCAGTGATCTTCGCGCGGTCTACTCAAAGGACCGCGATGCCGCCGCGAAGTTGGTCGGTACGGATGTGGTGAAACCTGAAGACGCAGACAAAGTTGCTGAAGTGGCCGCATGGACGATGGGTGCGAACCTCGTGCTGAATCTCGACGAAGTTCTGACGAAAGGTTGATCACTCCTGATTTGTCTTTACTCATTTCTCCAGAAGTCAAGATGAGCACTCGAAAAATCAACATTGCTCTTGAAACATCCAACGCTGAATCGAACCTGCCGATTCAGGATCGGATTCGAGCATGTCTGACTACCAACACAGAAGCGTGTTCGGAAGCGGCGGCGATCTGGGCGAGGCTTCATTACGGACACGCGTCTTACGTCGACGGGAGTCTGGCTGTGAGGTCGGTCGAATTCTCGTCTGGAGATGCTGGTAAAGCGTCGCTGAGTTTCGACTGGACTTTTCAGGACGGGTGCAGTGACATCTTCCGTGAAGGAGCAGGCTTTGTTGAATTCACTTTTTCCGTTGCGGATGGCCAATTGAATCTGACGTGGGCATGGCCGGAGCAGTCATCAACGGCGGATGAGTTTTGAACATTGTCGTATGTCAGGCTCTGCCTGACGAAGTTTTACGAGCCAGAATACGCGTCAAAATAGAGGACCACGGAAGGCACGAAATGAAACGAAAATGCCAGCTCGTCTTCCGTGCTTTCCGTTTCTTCCGTGGTTAGTTTCACTTCAGAGGACTCCGTCAGGCAAAGCCTGACCTACGGTCGCGAGGCAAGTTATGAACGATTTCCACGATTACTACTCAGCGATGACTCGTCGGCATTTTTTCGGGCAGGGTGCGCTGGGGCTCGGCACGGCGGCGCTGGCTTCGTTGATGGGTGAGCGGGCTGATGCTGCGAAAGCGACGTCGGAGTTTGCAGACCCGCAGCGCATCGGAGGTTTGCCGTCTCTTCCGCATTTTGCTCCGAAGGCGAAGCGGGCGATTTACCTCTTCATGGCCGGGGCACCCAGTCAGATCGACTTTTTCGATCACAAGCCGAAGCTGTCGGAGATGTTCGACAAGGACCTGCCCGAGTCCGTCCGCAATGGCCAGCGGCTGACGACGATGACTTCGAAGCAGAAGCGTTTTCCGCTGGCTCCGTCGAAATTCAAGTTTGCTCAGCATGGAAAGAGCGGTGCGTGGATCAGCGAACTGTTGCCTTACACCGCGAAGATGGCTGACGACATTGCCATCGTGAAATCTCTGCACACCGAGGCGATCAACCACGACCCGGCCATCACCTACATCTGCACGGGCAGCCAACTGCCAGGCCGGCCGAGTCTTGGATCGTGGTTGAACTACGGGCTGGGCTCGCTTAACAGCAACCTGCCGGCGTTCATGGTCATGACTCCAACGTGGACCGGCCGCCAGCAGGCTCAGGCGATTTACAATCGGCTTTGGGGTTCCGGATTTCTCGCGACGAAGCATCAGGGAGTCGCGCTGCGGCGGTCGGGTGATCCGGTGTTGTTTCTGTCCAATCCGGATGGAGTCAGCCCGGAAGTTCGGCGGCGGATGCTGGACTCGCTCGGTCGGTTGAATCAGAAGACTTTCGAGCAGGTCGGCGATCCGGCGACGCAGGCACGGATCAATCAGTACGAGATGGCATTCAAAATGCAGAGTTCCGTTCCCGAGTTGATGGAACTTTCCGGCGAGACAAAAAGCACTCTCGAAATGTACGGTCCGGACGCGGAGAAGCCCGGCACGTTTGCGT
>JBLFXD010000680.1:0-4350 GCA_047611045.1 Planctomycetaceae bacterium
GAAGTTTCTATACTGAGCCGTTTGCGAACCGTCTGCGGAGCAGTTCTCGTGATGTTTGTCGCGACGCTGGCATCTGCAGCGGACGATAAGAATCCGGTGACCTACAACGACGACATCAAGCCAATCTTCCGTCAGCACTGTTTGAAGTGTCACGGGGACGACAAGCAGGAATCGGGTCTGAACCTCCAGAACTTTCAGGCAGCCATTAAAGGGGGCAGCGGTGGCAAGGCTGTCGTCGCCGGCCGCGCCAGCGCGAGTCTGCTTTACGAAGCCATTACTAATGAAGACGCGGATGCGAGAATGCCTCCGAATCAACCGCCACTTCCCGAGGCACAGGTCAAGCTCATCCGTGCGTGGATCGAAGGCGGACTTCGTGAAACGGTCGGCAGCAAGTCGCTGACTGAAAGCCGCGATCTATCGTTCAAGCCAACTGCCCACGCGATGAGTAAACCAGACGGTCCGGCAACAGTTCCGGTCAACTGGCCGCTCGTGAAATTGCCCGTCCGGCAGCGCAAGCTGCCCGTCGTGTCGATGGATACAAGTCCGTGGGCTCCGTTGGTCGCCGTCGCTGGCTGGCAGCATGTCCGAGTGCTGAATACGGAAACTCAAACTGAAGCTGGCGTGCTGCCTTTTCCGGAAGGTGTCCCGCACGTTGTCCGTTTCAGCCGGAACGGTTCTGTGTTGCTCGTCGCGGGAGGCAAGCCGGTTCAGTCGGGGCGAGCCGTTCTGTTTGACGTTCGTACGGGAAAGCGTCTGGCTGAGATCGGCGACGAAGTGGACGCCGTACTGGCGGCAGACCTCAACCCGAATCAGCAACTTGTCGCGATTGGTGGTTCGGGAAAAGTGGTCAAGGTTTATGACACGAGTTCGGGGATGCTGAAGTTTTTACTCACGAGGCACACCGACTGGATAACGGCGATGGCGTTCAGCCCGGATGGGAAGAAGCTTGCCACTTCCGACCGCGCTGGAGGGCTGCAAATCTGGGACGCCACCAACGGCGGCATCCTGCTGACGCTGGCCGAACACAAGGCGTCGATCGCGTCACTCCACTGGCGAGGGGACAGCCGGGTTCTGGCCAGTACCGGAGAAGACGGTCGACTGATCTGGTGGGACGTCGTTGATGGCTGGCCGGCGATCTCGAAGAACAACGCGCATCCACCACGCCGCCCGACTGGCGAGTACGGCAATCTGCGGAATGGAATCCTCTCCGCCGCGTTTGGTCCCGACGGCAAGCTACTGACAGCGGGTCGTGATAAAGTTGTGAGATTCTGGAAGCCGGACGGGCAGGCGATTAAGTCGTTCGAAGTCGTTGACGCGATTCCGACCGCCACACGAATCAGTCACGACGGCAGGACGTTGATCTGCGGCGACTCTCACGGGATTATCCATTTCTGGCCGGCTCCGTAGTTGGACACCGCTCAGGAACCTTCAGCATGAAGATCCGATGCATGACCAAACGAACGAGTGTGACGATGCGAATCGTGTTGGGCGTGATAACTCTCCTGATATTTCTACAGGCGAATGCGGTTCGTGCGGACGACGACTTCTTCGAGAAGCAGGTGCGTCCTCTTCTGGTAAAGCGTTGCCTGAAGTGCCACAGCGGCGCGAAGACTGGCGGCGGGCTGAGTCTCGACAGTCGCTCCGGTTGGCAGAAAGGCGGCGAAAGCGGCCCAGCCATCGTGCCCGAACAGCCGGAAGCCAGCCTGTTAATCGAGGCGGTCAACTACCGGTCGCTTGAAATGCCGCCGAAGAAAGCCGGTGGAAAACTAAGCGACAGCGAGATCGCGATTCTGACGAAATGGGTCAAGCTCGGAGCTCACGACCCGCGCGACGAACTGGTCAACATCGGTGGCATGAGTGCCGCAGAGGCAAAGTCGTGGTGGGCGTTTCAGCCGCTGCCCGAATCTGTTGCGCCGGCGACGTCGGATCGTGTTGACCGTCTTGTCACGGACGAACTTGAAGCTCGTTCGCTGACACCCGCGCCACGAGCCGATCGTCGCACGCTGATTCGTCGAGCCACCTATGACCTGACCGGATTGCCGCCAACCGCCGCCGAAGTGGCGAGGTTCGTTGAGGATGATTCAGACGACGCTTTCGAAAAACTCGTCGATCGGTTGCTGGAGTCTCCACAGTACGGTGTGAAGTGGGGACGCCACTGGCTGGATGTCGTGCGGTACGCAGACACGGCGGGCGAGAATACGGATCGGCCGCTCCCTCACGCGTGGCGGTATCGCAACTGGGTGATCGACTCGTTGAATCGCGATCTGCCGTTCGACCAGTTCGTGCGTCTGCAACTGGCGGGTGACATTCTGCAGAAGGAAGACCAGCAGACGAAGCATCAGGACGGCATCGTCGCCACTGGTTATCTCGCGATCGCTCGGCGCTTCGGACACGACATCGACAAAGACATTCACCTGATGCACGAAGACGTGATCGACAACGTCGGCAAGAATTTCCTCGGACTGAGCATCGGGTGCGCACGCTGTCACGACCACAAGTACGACCCGCTGACCGCCGCTGACTATTACGCTTTGTACGGTATTTTCAGCAGCTCGCGGTTTTCATTTCCCGGTTGCGAACCAAAGGGGCAACCCAGAGATCTTGTGCCGCTGCTGCCGCAGTCTCAGATCGATGAGCTGATGACTGCGTGGCGTCAACGCAACGGTAAAGCTGAGGCGGAGAAGAAACGCCGTGAGGATTCCGTGGCGGCTCTGCGGAATCAGGTGAAGGATGCAGCGGCCAAATCGTCTCGGCTACTGGCTGAATCGAAAGTTATCGAAGGAGCCTCGGTCTCGTTCGCGGAATCGAAACGTGAGTCGCTGGACAGTATCGCGCTTCGCAAGGGTGAGATCCTGCAGTTGACGGTTCTGCCCAACGGAAGTCACGGCGCCGATACGACTCTGGTCGAATGGGACATCGCCGAAACGGGCGGTGCGCAGCGCAAATGGAACGTTTCCGACTTCATTCCGACTCTGGTCAAAGGAAATCCTCTTCAGTCGGACGACGAATCGGCGTGGTGCTTTCTGTCTGTGACAGACGGACCTCGGTTCCTGCACGATCGCAAGGAAGTGGTCTCTGAGAACAACGATCTGAATGCGTGGAGCACTGGCGACACGCCGTCGGTCCTGGTCAATCGATCGAGCGAACCGATCAAAGTCTGGACCACGCTGCCAGCTCGATCATTCTTCGTCCATCCGGGCGTCAATCGAAACGTGGCCGTGGCATGGGTTTGTCCGGCAGACGTCACTGTCAGCGTGAGTGGCCGAGTCGCCGACGCGCATCCGTCTGGCGGCGATGGTGTGGCGTTTCGATTCGAGCATGTGAAGTCGCCAGAGGCCGGGCCGGAACTGGTCAAGTTGGGTCGGCTACTTTATTCGCCGGACGTGAATGTCGAACCGTCGCCGGTTGTGCCGGTCGCTTACGCGGTGGTCGAAGGCAACGTCGCCGACGCGCCACTGCACAATCGAGGTGATCCGGAACTGCCGGGCGATCCCGTTCCGCGACGCTGGTTGTCGATTCTCGGCGGCGAAGCTGTTCCCGACGGAGCCGGCAGTGGACGGCGGCAACTGGGCGACTGGATCGCGCAGCATCCGTTGACCGCTCGAGTCATGGTCAATCGAATCTGGCAGTGGCATTTCGGCCGCGGGCTGGTTGCAACATCCAACGACTTCGGTTCGCGGGGCGAGAGTCCGTCGCATCCGGAACTGCTTGACCGGTTGGCCTCAGCGTTTCGGGCCAGCGGCTACAGCGTGAAGGCCTTGCATCGACTGATCATGAAGACCGCAGCGTGGCAGCGAAGCAGCGTGCTGTCCGAAGAGTCGGCGGCGATGGATGCTGACAATCGATTCCTCTCACGGTTTGCCCGTCGGCGCCTGACTGCCGAAGAGATTCGCGACAGCCTGTTGGCGGCGGGTGGCGATCTCGATTTCACTCCGGGCGAAGCTCATCCGTTCCCCAATGAGACCACGTGGGGGTTCACTCAGCACAATCCATTTTCCGCCGTCTACAAGACAACAAAACGCAGCGCGTTCCTGATGGTCCAGCGGCAGCGTCGCGATCCGTATCTCGCACTGTTCGACGGTGCCGACCCGAACGCGAGCACTCCCCGTCGCCAGTTAACGACAGTCCCGACTCAGGCTCTGTACTTTATGAACTCGTCGTTCTTTCATCAGCAGGCGGACGGATTGTCGAATCGCGTGATGAAAATCGACGGCGATCGCGAGCGTGTCACTCGGGCATTCCAACTCTTGTATCAACGCCTCCCGTCAGCGACAGAGATTCAACAGGCGGAAAACTTTATCGAGCAGTATCCCGGTCCGAGCGAAGAGAAGTGGGCCGGCTACGCTCGCG
>JBLFXD010000681.1:0-4345 GCA_047611045.1 Planctomycetaceae bacterium
GGCGATCATGGCCAGGCCAAGAGCCAAGGAGCTGACTGAGCGCGAGCTGGAGATCATGCAGGTCTTCTGGGATCACGGGGAACAGTCGGCTCAGGAATTACGGGATCGGCTGGATGAGTCCGGCCGCGATCTTGCTTACACCACGGTGGCAACGCTCGTTCGGATCCTTCACGAGAAGGGATTCATCGAGCAGACCGTTGAAGAGCGCCCGTTTCGGTTCCAGCCGGTTCGATCATTCGAAGAAGTCTCAGGGAATTTGGTCAACGATCTGTTGAGCCGAGTCTTTGGTGGCTCTCGCGAGAAGTTGCTGGTCAGCCTCGTCGGACAGAAGAAACTTTCAAAGCAGGAGCGGGCCGCACTGCGTCAGCTTCTCGAGGAGCAGGACTCATGAACGCTTTTGGTCTCGCTTTGGTTTGGGTTTCGTTGCAGGTCAGCGTGCTTTGTCTGGTGGCGATGGCGGTTTATCTGATCGCTCGGCGCGGAAGCCCGATTGCGGGCGCGGCGGCAACGCTCAGCGGTTTGCTGCTGGTTGTCCTGCTTTCGGCAGTTGCTCTCAGCCCGTGGCCGCATTGGTCGTACGGGGAAGATTCAACAGTAACTGAAGAGAACTTCACAGCGGCGGCATCGACTGTTCCGGCCGGCGATGCTGGCTCAGTTGTCGATGTGAATTCTCCTGCTCTGGCCGCGACGAACCCGGAAGTGGGGAGTTGGTACTCGGCTGAGTCGCTCAGGCAGTTCTGGATTGCTCTTCAGGAAACTCCGGTGACTGTCGAGGCGGTTGAGCAGACAGCGACTCTCAACTGGAGCGGCTGGGTCGCGGTCGTCTTTCTGACCGGAGCTTTGGTTGCGATTGTGCGATTGGTGCTGGGGCTGCTGACGGTCGCTCGACATCGGTTGCGCAGCAGAGCGATCGATGACGCTCCGATCCTGGAACTGCTTGATGTGCTGTGCGCGGAGCTTGGCTGCGTCAAGTCGATCGTCCTTCGTGAATCGAGCGAATTGGTTTCCGCAGCGACGATTGGCTGGCGGCGGCCTTTGATACTTCTTCCACCTGAGTGGCGTGAGTGGACGTCGGCTGAACGTCGCAGCGTGATCGCTCACGAAATTGCTCATATCAGACACAACGATTTTCTGTTCTGGCTGTTCGCTCAGTCCGGCTTGTTGCTGCACTTTTATCACCCGCTTGTGCACTGGCTGGCGAACCGTCTTCGACTGGAACAGGAGCTTGCTGCCGATGCGACCGCGGCTGCGCACTCTGGAGGTGCCCGGCCGTATCTGAAGACTCTGGCAGAACTGGCACTACGACAGGCCGACCGACCTGTTGCCTGGCCAGCTCGTACATTCCTGCCCACAAAGGGCACACTTATGAGGAGAGTTGAGATGTTGCGGGATACTGGACTGGTAAGAGGAACCGCGTCGTGGCGACGAGGGTTCGCCGTGGCGACTTTGTTGGGCGCAGCCGTTTTGCTTTCGGGGATTCGTCCGCCGGAAGGTGGATTGGCGGCAGCGGCTGACGACGAGATTTCCAACACGGAACTTGCTCAGGCTGATAAGCCAAAACGAAAAGCTCGGAAGGAAAGGAAGAAGCTGCAGGAAACTGCTGCGGCGGAGAAAGAAAGCGGCGCAACGTTTGACCTGACTTACGTGCCGGCGGCAACTCAGATGATGGTTGGCGTTCGTCCGGCGGCGATGTCAGAGGTCGAGGGATTCAAGCCGCTGATCGCGATGGTCGAACAGAACGTCAGCCCCGAGAAGACCGGAATTGAGTTCAACCAATTTGAGCAGTTCCTGCTCATGGCGATTCCTCCGGGTGAGGGCGGCGACCCATTTAGTCGCCAACCAGTGATCTCGTTGAAAACGACGAAGCGACTTTCGTTCGAGAAATTCATCACCTGGATGGCAGGTGGTGAAGATCGACAGGCGAAGGAGTCTGGCGGTCGCAATTATGTCATCGGGCACGGTGGTAAGGCTTACTATTCTCCAGACGATCGCAGTCTGATTTACGGTTCGGAAGACCTCATTCGTCGCGTGATTGAGCTGACGAAGGATGGAGCAACCGCTCCTTCGTGGAATGAAAAATTCCAGACGGTCGCGAACAGCCAGATGTGCTACGTTCTGGATATGAACGCCGCACGTTCCATGATTGCTCGTCAGACTGTGCGTGGCGGACGGAATCCGTTTTCGAGCATGGATGTGTTCTCGCCGCTGTGGGAGAAGACGAGCGTCACCGTGGCGGGAATTCAATTTGGCAGCGAAAGTCGAGCGGTGTTGTCGACGTGGTGTAAGAACAAAGAAGACGCCGTGCAGGTTCAGCGGACAATGCAATCGCTGATTCCGCTCGCTCAGAACATGATGGCGGCCAACAAGGCTCAACTCAGCAGGATGCCGAAGGACATGCGAGGGCAGGTGTCTTCGATGATCGCGTTCGTCGATAAACTGCTTTCCGACATCAAAGTTGACACCGTTTCCACGGATGCCGGAGCTCAAGTCAACGTTTCAGTCGAGACGGAGGCGGCGACGATTCCGCTGATGGTTGGTCTGACGTTGCCAGCTATTCAGTCGGCTCGTACAGCTGCCAGGCGAACGCAGTCGATGAACAACCTGAAGCAAATCGGCCTGGCGATGCACAACTATCACGCTACGTATAAGAAGTTTCCAGCCGCAGTCATGACGGCTAAGGATGGGAAGACTAAGTATTCCTGGCGTGTCGCACTGCTACCGTTCATTGACCAGTTAGCACTCTACGAGTCCTACAAACTCACCGAGCCATGGGACAGCAAGGATAACCTGAAAGTTCTTGCCCAGATGCCGAACGTGTATCGGCATCCGAATGAGGATTCCGGGACGACGAACAGTGCCTACTACGCACTGATCGGTGAAAGCACGGCGTGGGGAGACGGCAATGAAGCAATCGGGCTTCGAGACATCGTCGACGGTTCATCGAACACGGCGTTGGTCTTCGACGCCAGGCGAGCGATTCCCTGGACGAAACCGCAGGACATTGCGTATTCGGCGGACAAGGACGTGCCAAAACTGGGAGGCTACGAGCCTGGTGGGTTCAACGTTCTATTGGGCGATGGGGCAGTTCGATACTTCTCAAATCAAGTTGCAGAAAAGACTCTTCGCTCGGTGATCACGCGAAATGGCAAGGAGATCATCGATTGGGGCAAACTTGGCCCGCAACCAGGCGGCCAGCGATCGTTAGGGCAGTAGGCTGCCGTTCATCGCTTGATCAAGCAATGCAGCACGCGTCTGGCTCTCAATTGGAGCCGGACGCGTGCTTTTTTCATGAATCATTGCACTTCCCGAGCGGATCAACCTTCGGAGATCGCCGTTGATGTCGATAAGTCGTCGGCTCTAGAATTCCGCGATTACGCTTGGTGGATCGGCCGATCGACGGAACTCTGCGGGTGTGGCGGAATGTGGCTCGTGTGGACGGAAATCTTTAAGGCTTCAATGGATGAACTTTCAACTGCCAACGGTGCGTGACTCGGCCGGGGGCACGGCGGATGGGATGCTGCCGGGCAAGTGGTGGCACAAGGACGACGAGACGGACCGGGTCATCTGCGACCTCTGCCCTCGCGAATGCGCAATGAAGGACGGCGACCGCGGGTTCTGCTTTGTGCGGCAGAACGTTGGCGGCGAGATGATGCTGACGACGTACGGTCGCAGCACCGGGTTCTGCATCGACCCGATCGAAAAGAAACCGCTCAACCATTTTTATCCAGGAACCAGCGTGCTGTCCTTCGGGACGGCCGGGTGCAATCTGGGGTGCAAGTTCTGTCAGAACTGGGATATCTCAAAGGCTCGCGAAGTCGAGCGGCTCAGTCATCGTGCGTTTCCGGAAGAGATCGCACTGGCGGCAAAGTCACTCGAATGTCACAGCGTGGCCTATACCTACAACGATCCGATTGTCTGGGCCGAGTACGCGATCGAAACGGCGAAGGCCTGCCGACAGCATGGCGTTAAATCGGTGGCGGTCACGGCTGGGTATATCACGGAGGAAGCTCGCGGGCCGTTCTTCGAATATATGGACGCTGCGAATGTTGATCTGAAGGCGTTTACCGAAGAGTTCTACTACAAGATCACGTACGCGCACCTGGAGCCGATCCTCGACACGCTGAAATGGTTGCGTCACGAAACGGACGTCTGGTTCGAGATTACAAACCTGATCATCCCGGACGCCAACGACAAGCCGGATGAAATTCGGAAGATGGCCGACTGGGTGCTCGACGCGGTGGGCGATGATGTCCCGGTTCACTTCTCGGCGTTTCATCCCGACTTCCGGATGACCGATCGACCGAACACGCCGCACGAGACGTTGATTCTCGCCCGCGATCTGGCA
>JBLFXD010000682.1:0-4338 GCA_047611045.1 Planctomycetaceae bacterium
GTTCTGCACGAAGGGCTGCGACGAGCGGAGCAGCTTGTCAAAGAGGAAGCCGACTGGGTGACTCAGAAGGGGTTGGTGGTCCGCGGCTTTCGATCAAAGATCGATCAGACCGTGCAGCCTTATGGTCTGGTGATTCCCGACTCTTACGATGGCACCGGCAAAGCGAACTACCGACTCGACCTTTGGTTTCACGGTCGTGGCGAAAGGACTTCGGAATCAGCCTTCATCGCCGGTCGAATGAAACAGGTCGGGCGAATCGCTCCTAAGGACACGATTGTTCTGCACTCGTACGGGCGGTACAGCAACGCGTTTAAGTTCGCTGGCGAAGTCGACGTTCTGGAAGGACTGCAGCACGCACAGCAGAACTATCGCGTTGATGAAGACCGGATTGCTGTCCGAGGATTCTCGATGGGCGGAGCCGGTTGCTGGCAAATGGCCGTTCATTATCCGGACATGTTTTTTGCCGCGAATCCCGGCGCGGGGTTTTCGGAGACTCCCGAGTTTCTGAAGTTCTTTCAGAAGGAGACGCTCAACCCAACTTGGTACGAGAAGAAACTCTGGCAGCTTTACGACTGCACGGGGTATGCCGTCAACCTGACGCACCTTCCAACAGTCGCTTACAGCGGCGAGCTGGATATTCAGAAACAGGCTGCGGACATCATGGAGGAAGCACTGGCCACGGAGGGCATTTCTCTCACCCATCTCATCGGGCCGGGAACGAAGCACGCGATTCATGCGGATTCTGCAAAGATCATCGAGGCGAAACTCGACGCGATCGCTGAACGTGGGCGGGAGACGTTGCCGCGCGAACTTCGCTTTGCGACGTACACCTTGAAATACAACAGGCTGCACTGGCTCACGGTGACGGGCCTGGGCGAGCACTGGGAACAGGCTCGCGTTAACGCACGTCTCGATTCAAACCTCGACATGATCGAGTTGGATACGAAAAACGTCACCGGCTTGAAGTTCAGTATTCCGCCGGGCCAAAGCCCGTTCGACCTCGCTCGAAATGTCACCGTCGTGGTCAACGGCCAGGCGATCAAGACGGCGAAACCTCAGACGGACTGGTCATGGAATGCTGAACTTCACCTCGCCGGCAAAGAATGGGTCGAGGGTCCTAAGACGAGCGACGGGCTGCGCAAACGGAACAATCTGCAGGGACCGATCGACGATGCATTCATGGACTCGTTTGTCATCGTTCGCCCGACGGGCACGGCGAAGCACGAAGCGGTTCAGAAATGGACGACGTCCGAGTTGCAGCACACGGTCGAGCAATGGCGAAAGCAGTTTCGCGGAGACGCCGTCGTGAAAGATGACTCGGCGATCTCTGAGAAAGACATCGCGTCGAGCAATCTTGTTCTGTTCGGCGACCCAACCAGTAACTCGGTTCTCGCGAAAATCATCGACAAGCTGCCGATCGGCTGGAACGATCAATCGATCCGTGTCGGGAAGCGGAGTTTCGACGCGACGACTCACGCACCGATTCTGATTTACCCGAACCCGCTCAACCCGGAACGTTACGTCGTCCTGAATAGCGGGTTTACCTATCGCGAGTTTGCTTATCTCAACAACGCGAGACAGGTGCCGAAGTTGCCCGACTGGGCGATCATCGACCTTCGCACACCCGCCGATTCGCTGTGGCCGGGCAAGGTGGTCGATGCCGATTTCTTCGACGAAAGCTGGCAACTGAAAGCGCAGAACGAGTCGAAGTAGCTACGTCACCCTTGCAGGGCATTTTCGATGTTGGTCTTCAGTGAGCGGCAAGGCGCTAGCCGCCGGTGTCCATGCCACACAAGTACCCGCGGCTAGTCCCTCAGTCACGAAAACGAACTTTGAAACCCTTGAGACAACCGACCGCGGCAGCTACTCCAGATCCGCGTATCGAATCTGGATGTCGATGATGTCGTCTGTTCGTGCGAAGAAGGCGTCGAGAACTCGGGAGTCGAACTGTGTCCCGCGTTTTTCTTCGAGCATCTCGAAGCATCGTTCACGGGGGAACGGCTTCTTGTAAGGCCGTGCGCTGCTGAGTGCATCGTAGACGTCGGCGACGGCCGTGATGCGGCCTTCGATCGGGATGTCTTCGGCGGCAAGCCCCAATGGATAGCCTTCGCCGTTCCACCATTCGTGATGCGTGAGGGCGATTCGTGAAGCCATTCGCATGATTGGTTCGGATTTGACGTCCAGTAACTGGCCACCGAGTTTTGTGTGATGCCTCAGGTTCTGCCAGTCACCTTCGGGCATGCATTCGATGATCTGCTTTCCGTAGCCTGCGTGCTTCTTGATGAAGTCGTACTCGTCCGGATCGAGCTTGCCTGGCTTGTGAAGGATCGCGTCGGGGATGCCAATCTTGCCAACATCGTGCAGCTGCGCGGCCTGCTCCAGACCTGCTACCTGTGAAGGCGAGTACCCAAGTTCACGTGCAATCGCACCGGCGTACTTACCGACTCGAATGACGTGATGCCCGGTGTCGTTGTCGCGAAACTCGGAAGCGCGAGCGAGGCAGAAAATAATGTGACGTCGCGACGCTTCGAGTGCTCGCGTCCGCTCGGAGACCTGGCGTTCCAGGTCAACGGAATATTTTGCCAGCATGTCGAAATGTGTCTTGGCGGCGAGGACGTTCTTAACTCGAAGTACCAGCTCACTCGGGTCAACTGGCTTGGCCAGGAAATCGGTCGCTCCGAGTTCCAAGGCCTGAGTCTTCAACGCCGGATCTGGCGAAGCCGTCAGGATGATGACGGGAATCGTCGACAGCTCGGGTGTGATCTTCATCACTCGCAGAATGTCGATGCCGCTTACTTCAGGCATCATGATGTCGAGCAGGACGACGTCGGGAAGATCCCGCTTCATCAACTCGATGGCCTGCAGTGACTCAGTCGTCGTGACGAAGTTTTCATAGCCGGCGTGTTGCAGAAATTTGCGAACGACGAGCACGTTATACGACTCGTCGTCGATGATCATCGATCCCGGATTTGCGGGTTTGGTCGTCTGCACCGAGGCCATTCTTCCGCGAATCAGATGGCCGTTCCGCGAATTGTGGCGGCGTTTCCGGCTGCGGATCGCTCAAAGCTTCATCCAGATTCACACCGCTGGTTGTGTCGATCATTTTTTGCTCCTGACGGCGCACCGTCAGTTGACGTTGAATTCTGATCCTCGCATCAAAGACGACGAGGCTTCTCTGCATAACCTGGTGTTTCCAAATTCGTCGTACGTGACAAAACGGCTTTATCGAGCCTAATTCAGAGGAATCCCCTACTGAGCAAGTCCGATTGCGCCGTCAGTTTTCAGTTGCCAGGAGAGTTCTGGCGTCGATCCGACGGACACTCGCATCAAACCGGTTCAGGCAGTTCGATCGACGCGACCATGGCTGCCAGCTCGCGAATGGCTGGCTCGATCTGATCGACCTGTTCGTCACGAGCCAGATTCATCAGCTTAAGCCCCGGCTCCGTAAAGTCCCGGAAGCCCATCGTTCCCGCCGCTCCTTTCAACCAGTGAGCGATCCTTGCGACGGCCTCCAGATCTCGACGCTGCCAGACAACCTGCAACTCTTCGACTTCCGATCGCAGCTTGTCGACGAATCCGAGGATGATCTCGCGGAACTCCGGGTCGTCAAACGGCAACTCGGAGGTAATTGGTTTTCGCACTCCCGCAGTGGACTGCGGATTCACGATGAGTTCTGGCGGAAAGACCTTTGACGTGTCATAAGGATCGCCAGCCTGGGCGGGCGCGACCTCGCTGAGCACCTCATCGAGTGCGGCTGACTTCTCAGACGCTGATTTCTCAGGCGATGCATTCACCTCGAACGCTGCGCGTTGTTCCGGCTCGATGATTGCTGGATGGCCGAAGCTGGCCGGCTTCGCGATACCAGCCGACGGTGCAACGGCGATGGCGGGAGTTGATGGTTGATCCTCTGCAAAGTCTTCGAGTTCGTCGGCTTCGTACTCTTCAGCCCCGAGTAGTTCGGCGAGGTAAGCAAGTACCTCATCAAGATCGACGGGCTTTGTCAGGAAGCCAGTGCAACCGGCTTCGCGACATTTTTCTTCATCACCTCTCATCGCGTTGGCAGTGAGAGCGACGATTGGAGTGTCGAGCCCATACTCACGAAGTTTCCGTGTCGCGGTGTAGCCGTCCATCACCGGCATCTGCATGTCCATGAGGATGACGTCGTAGTCAGACGTCGTTGCCTTGTCGACCGCCAGTTTCCCGTTGACCGCAGTTTCGACCAGCACCCCGTTTCGTTGCAGAACAAGCTGGATGAGCTGTCGGTTGGCATCGCCATCGTCGACAAGCAGAATTCGCGAGCCGTTGAATTTGTAACGTTTGCCTCGTTCGATATTCCGC
>JBLFXD010000683.1:0-4336 GCA_047611045.1 Planctomycetaceae bacterium
TCGTGGTCGACTTTGTGATGAACTTTTTCGGACTGATCGGAAACCGGTGGGGCAGGAACGTTGTTCCGGTCTTCGATGGAAAACGTCACCGGTATAAAGGATGAGGCCGCAGCACGTTGCTGCTGAAAATCCGCCGGCAGGTAGTAACCGTCCTGAGCGCTCGCCGAAGCGCAGCACAACGCCGTCGCCGTCAGGCCTGCGAACAGACCGACGAATCGCAGTTTGCACGTGGCCGACATTTCAAGCACTGTTCTGGCGGAGTCTTTCAGCCATCTCAGGAACATTCCATCTCTCCGGCGCCAGGTCGTCGATTCGAGCTGCACCAACGGCGCACGCTCGGCCACAAAAGCGGCTTTCACTCTGATCGGCAGATTCCCCAGCTGGAATAACCCGGAGATCTGGATCAGCCGGAAAAAACCACAGAATCGGCGTTAATCAGGTGGCGGTGTCACCGGATTGCCGTGTGGTACGTACAAATCCGCCAGCCGGTCGGGATGGACACCGAGATGCTCAGCCGTCAGCAGGCACCAGTTTCTGATGGTCTGCCGAATGGCTCCGTGTTTCTGCCAGCGTCGCGCGCTGACGTGCAGCGGTCCCGGCAGCATCGCCAGCCGACCGTAGTCCCGTAGCGATTTCATCAGCCGTACGTCTTCCATCAGCCGAACATTCGGGAAACCACCGAGGGCCTCGAAGACCTCCCGTCGAAGAAAGATTCCCTGGTCACCATACGCGATGCGCGTCGAGCAAACTCGGAGAGCGTCACCAGCTTCGACAAGTCGAAACAGCAGGCCGTCAGCATCGATGCGGTGATAAAACGCGCCGCCCGGGATGTTCGGCGACTCCAGCGTTTTCTCAATCTGTAATCTTCCTTCCGGAACGAGCCACGAGTCAGCGTGCAGGAAAAGCAGAACGTCGCCGGTGGCCGCTGCAGCTCCCGTGTTCTGCTGCGACGCTCGCCCGCGCGGACATTCGATGACTCGGCAGTCGAGTTTCTGAGCAATTGCGATGGTGTCGTCCGTGCTGCCACCGTCCGCAACGATGATCTCATGAGGCGACAAAGCGAGCGAAGTTTCAATCGCACGCTGGATCGACTCAGCCTCGTTCAAGGCCGGAATAATGACGGACAGTTTCACAGCGCTTGTTCCACCCTACCGATTTCGATCGAGCGAACGGTACCGCGACGCTTCAAGTTCGGCGATGCGGTCCGTGGCTTTGTCAGGCCAAACGTCGATTCGTTGCACAGTACCGAGGGTCTCGGCAATGGCAGTTCCGAGTCGGTCTTCCAATTGGTCGAGGCGGGACGACGACGCGGGCTCCTCTCGAAGACCGTTGGGCAGATCACGCAGTCCCGGGATCTCCGGCGCGTGTGGTGACCGCTCAATAATAATACTTCCGTGTTGAAGCACGGCTCCTTTGCGACGTCGCTGAGCACTGCCGACAACCTTGTGGCCGCTGCCGACAACCTTGTGGCCGCTGCAGTGAATGTCGTGACGGTCGCCTCGGATGAAGCAAAGAAATGGCTCGTCCGACTTCGCGTCGTCTTCGCCTCGCATCGAGCAACTTGCGCCGAAGTCTCGCAGAACGTCGATGATGGCACGGTGGACTCGCCCGTAAAGTTCCGTCGGCACCAGCGCCAATGGATGGTCGGCCGGAAGAACAAAAGAGTAAGTCAGCTCGTGGTGATGCAGGATCGCTCCTCCGCCCGAAAGGCGACGCACGGCGGCGAGGTTCTGAAACATTGTCACCAGGGCATCGTCGGCCGAGTCCTGGAAGTAGCCGAGCGAAACCGTCGGCTCTTCCCAGCGGTACATTCGGACGGCCTTGAGATTGTCTGAAAGCGCGGCTTCGAGAAGGTACTCGTCCGTGGCCATGTTCCACGATCCGGAGCGAGCGGTGGACTCAACCAGCAACAGCACCGTGCCGGATGGCTGTAGAGTGTCGGGCTGTTGGTGCTCAGGCATTGAGCGATTCCAGAATCTCGGACGCGGCTCTGTTGCCGTGGTAGAACGCTTCTTCGAAAAGCGGAATTCCGCTCAGAGCGCTGTGGGCAAAGTGGATGTTGCCAAACGGGCGAGCACATTCCGATCGAGCTGGCCCACTGATGAAGCCGGGGGTCGGTCTGATCATCGCGTGTCCCCACCGCATGATGTCAAGTCGGCGAGTCAGGCGGCGAATCTCTGGGTGGGCTCGCTCCAGATCCGAAAGGACGACGTCCGCCCATTCTTCCCAGGACAGGCTGAGCAGTCGCTTTCGCGCGACCTTCGGCGAGGCCTCGCAAAGCGGATAGTAATAAGTGAGGACAGTCGGGCCTCGATCGAGACCTCGCTGATGAGTCGCCGTGACGTATCCCAAAGACGGGCTGTCGTAAATCACATTGTCCCAGCTCATGACAAAGCCGTTGTCCGGCGGCCGATCATCGAGATGCAGATTCGCGACCAGCCAGCTTCCGAATTCAAAGTCCTTAATGCTTGCCGGGCCGGAGTCGCGATACCCCGAGACCAGATGCGGCGTCAGAAACGGCGGCGCAGCAAAGATAACGTGTTGAGCCTTCCAGCCTCGTACTTCTGGCTGCGAGTCTTTCGACGTGCGAAAAGCGACGACGCTGGCCATCGCCGATTCGGAAGCATCGTCTTCGTCGATCGCGGCGGGCAAGACCTGCGACACCGCATGTCCCGTCAGAATGTGGTCGGCAACGAACTCACGCAGGTGAGCGACCAGACGACCGTTGCCTTCGGGCCACGTAATAAACGATTGGGCTTCCTCGCCCGGCTTGCCGACCCTCGCGGCAAAGTAAAAGATCCCCGCCCAGGCACTGGCTTGGTCGATGCTCAAGCCGTAGTCGTCGCGGCACGCGTAGTCGACGTACCAGTTGAGATGTTTCGAGTTCCAACCGTGTTCTGTCATCCACTCTTGCATTGACTGCTTGTCGAGAGACATCACCTCGGCATCGTTTGAGCACTCGGCGGCAGGAATCGAGAATGCTCGTTTGCCTTCCTTGTCCCGCCACGCAATCCAGCGATCGATTTCCCGCTGAAAGGCTTTGAGCTGTGCGACGTCGTCATCCGAAGCCTGCTCCCACGGAAACAGACCTTCCTGCCACTGGCCGTCGATAAAAAGTCGTTCTTGAGGATCGCGGCAAAGAAACTGCTCGGCGACGATTGGTGTGCCATCGTCCGTACGACCTTCCAGCAGGTCCATTTCGTCAAGTAGTTCGATCAACTCGGCGTTGTGCGGCAGCGGCACCGGCAGGTAATGAGCAGCCCACGGGTAGGCGATGACGTCTGACTCTCCGCTGACAGCCGTGCCGCCAACTTCGGGTTCCAGTTCGAGCAGCACGAAGTCAACGCCAGCCTGCTTCAGCTTCCGAGCGGCGCTTAGTCCAGCAACGCCTCCGCCCACGATGACGACGTCGGCAGTCGACCACGCGTCGGCTGCCGGCTCCGGGCGAAATCCGTCTCGCAGCTTGTGTCCGGCTTCGTGTGACGTTCCGACGAATTCGCCTTCGGCTGGCAGTCGAGGAGTCGACAAACCACAACCCGAAGACAGCACAAACGGCATTCCCAGGAATGACGCCAGTAATTCGCGTCGGTTCATCGCGTCCTCCCGAGGTCGGACTTCATCTGCCAGCGTAGCGCAGCGCCGTCGTGCCATTCTTTGTCACCAACGCGTGGTTCACATGGTACGCCGGCGCTGCGCTTGACATACCCTACGAATACTGACCGCTACTTTCGGCGAGGACCGACGAGTTCGACGAAGTTGCCGTCCGGGTCTCGGATCACGGCCAGAAACAATCCGTTGGAAAGTGCGACTGGGCCTTTGGCGATTGGCTTCACGTTGCCAGCAGCGGCTCGGGCGAGCGACGCATCAATGTCGGTAACCCAGATCGTTGAATAGCTCATCCCGAGCGACGAGTGGATGAACTCGTGATCGACCTTCTTGCCGGGCGCCTCTTTGATCTGCATCAGCTTCAAACGGCTCGAACTGGCTGCCTCCTGAGTGACCAGGACGTGAACATGCAGGTCATGGTTGTTGACCAGTCCAGCGTCCGCAGCGAGGCTGGCAGGGACATCGAAGCCTTCGATTTCCTTCATGCCGACGACGTCTTTGTAGAACGCGACCGACTTCTTCACATCGCTGCAGACGATGCCGAAATCAATGGCCCCGCGAGTGAACTCGACGGTCAGTTTTTCTTCAGCAACGGTCGCTCCGTTTGTGGCGACGATTGTTAACCCGGCCGTGGCTGAAACAAGCATCAAAACGGCGATGATTTTTTTCATAGGTTACTCATGCGAATTTACGAATCGGGAAAAGAGGGAACCAGGAATGGACGGACGTT
>JBLFXD010000684.1:0-4317 GCA_047611045.1 Planctomycetaceae bacterium
ATGACTGCCAGACGCTGCACGCCTTCTCCTCCCGCGAAAAACGGAAGCGCGATCAGATACGTCGGCAGAATCGCCAGCAGATCCACAACGCCGTAGAAGCTGAAAACGTAGCGCATCGGCCGGCGGGCACAGACAAGCCTCATTACGTACTCAAACGTGAAGAGCAGCGTGAAAAACCATTCGACTCTATTCAGTAGGTTGGGGTATTCGTCGCGAATCTCCTCGACGCTCTCACACATCACAGCGATCACGCTGAGCAGAATTGCAATCAGCAGGAACACGTCGAACAGCTTTCCGGCCGGCGTGTCGGCCTCGAAAATGATCTCGTACCATCGTTCGCGCAACGTAAGAGTCTGCTGCGGCTGACTGCCGGTTGTGGGTTCAGACATGTCCGGCACCGCGCCTCGGCTCACTTAATTTGAAAAGATGAATTCAGCGCCATGCTATTGAGTCCCGGACTCGTCCACCACGATCGGCATGGTTCGCGCGAATGGATTACATCGCGACGGATGTGGTTTGGAGTCAGTCTATGCAGCCGGTCGATGAAGTTGTCGTTCGCAGGACCATGGCACATTTGCAAATGACAATCGCGGCGATGGTCGAGCTGCAACTGCGACCCTTCGCGGTAGGGACGCCGGTTAGCAGCCAGGCCTCAGTCTCAATCGGCCAGAGAACTACGGAACCGAAGGGATCATGACCATTACTCCAGCCAACGGCATTCATGGGTCTTGCCCGAGGAATCGACGGCGAGTGTCCCTACTGTCGATGACCATTTACAAATGCAGAATGAAACGAACGCTCGCCGCGACTACCTCCGGCTTGGTCGACCGACGCGGCGAAAATTGACGACAGTCGTGACGATTGCAGCAATTGATGCTGTGCTCACTTCGATGACACGACGCGAGACAGATGCAGCGTGCAGTCATCCGGCACACGCTTCTTCCCGAGCTTTCCCAGCAACGCTTCGATCTGGTCGTTCTGGAACTCAATGACCCGCTGCAGGCGTTCGTTGAACCATCCGCAGAGGACGGCGAACAGAATGTGCCAAAGATTGAGAATGACGTGCATTGGACGCTCGGGCGTGGAGAGGAAAACCGACCAGCTTCCGAGGCAAGATGCATAAAACAAGGGGCTGGGATTAGAGAATCTGACTCGCCGCAAAACCAGTCCTGCATGTGATTTGGCGTTCGGCTGAGTTTTTTGACCCCATGGGGTACTCGCAGTGTGCTCACGATTTCGTGTCGAACGATTCCTGGCTGACGTTCACGCCGCCCACGGATGGTGACTGGTTCGTGCAGGTCCGCGACCTCAACGGCGGCGGCCGGGTGAGTTCCGTTTATCGACTCTCGATCGAATCGCTCCAGCCCGATCTGCTGGTCTATCAATGGCCGGATGCCGTGCCGATCTGGGGACCAGGCACGACGGCGTCGTTCGTTGTGGAAGTTATGAAGTGGGGACCGCTGCACGAGGACGTGGAAGTGAGTGTCGAGGGACTGCCGGACGGTTGGAAAGGCGGCACCGCCAGCTGGCCGAAAACCTGGTACTCGCATTACCAGGGAACGGGCACGATGAAACTTCTGCTCACCATCACGGCTGCACTTGACGCCGAGGTGGGAACGATCGTGCCGTTCCGAGTCGTCGGCCGCAGCGAACATGAAGGTCGCAGGATCGAACGCGAAGCGCAGTACATGACGCTGTACGGCCCCAGCCACAACGACCGCATGCACGTGCGGCACAGCCCGGTCGCGCGAGCCGTCGTCGCCAGTTTTCGAGACGCGTCAATCTCCACAGACACGACGGAAGTCACCGGAAAAGTCGGCGAGACCGTAGACGTCCCGGTCCGAATTCAGCGACACGGCGAAGGCACAGCAACGATCGGCATCGTCGCCAACGGCCCGACACCCAGCGTTGGTGTTGGCTGGAGTTCTCCGTTGACGCTCGCCGCGAATCAGACGGAAGCAACGTGTCAGATTTCCCTGGCCGGTCGCGATCCCGGCCGTTACGCCATCGTCATCGCCCGCTCGTGGGCCAGCGACACCCGCGCCGGCCGTTCCGGCCCCTGCACGAAAACGTTCTGGCTGAATATCAAGCCATGATGTGCAACACAGATTCACATCTCACGCGCAGGGCCGGTGTGGTTGTGCGGAAGCTCACGAGCGCAAGTTACGGTCCGGATTTCAGAGGCGTTACTGATCGGCTCCATCCGTTGAAACGACGCTTGCCACGCCTGCAGCATAATGCCGAATTGGAACGCACGACGGGCAAGCCTCTTGAATTGACCCCTGAAGATCGACAACGTCTGGCTGAGAAAGCCGCGGGAATCGACCCCGAGACTCTCCGCCAGATCTGCGTGTTCGATCCTGCAGAGTTGATTGCACCAGATCAAGAGCCCGATTCGACGGAGAATCGTTAGCGCCAGGTGACCGAACTGACGTCCGCGTAGGGTCAAAAAACTCAGCCGAACTCACAGTTCCGCATTTCACACGACTTATGGCTCGCTGAATTCTGCCATCTCAGCGGGTTGATTTCATCCCGTGGGGTCAAAAAAGTCCGCCGACGCGTAAGAACTTTCGATGGCGTGGGTTGCGATTGGGTTCAGATCACATTTTCAGTCGACGTTGTGCGTTGACGACCGGCAGATCAAGGCACATGGTGGAGACTTTTGCCTCCTCATCGGCTCCCGGAGACGACCTGGATTGATCGGTCCCTGGGGAGCAGCGACCGTTGCGGGGTGACTGTCCAAGCGTCGAAGAAGACGGTGAGCGGCTTGCCCATTGAGTCTTCTTGTTTCGGTCAAGATTCATTCAGCTTCAACACAACCGGCAGGTCTCAACACAAAAATAGTCGGGGAGGAAGAGGAACAAACCCACCCGGCTCATGTCGTAACCGGCCTGACAAATGTCAGACCGGCGAGGGAACTCACTCCCAAGCACTCAACCCGTCACGCAGATAACACCATCGAATTCTAACACGTTCATGTCGCTGAAGCGGGACGCATTTCGTGGGTGACGCAGAACCGCCTCGATGCATGCTGAACAACGAAGAAAGCCTGCCAATGACTGGGCTGACACTGACAGGCTCAGGTGTCTCACCCAATCGAGCCAAGCACTGGGCTACAACTCAACGGCATTAACACCTGAATCGGCTAATCGTCCAATCCGGACCGGTGAAATGAACAAATTCGATACGTTGATGCTTTTGTCGCAATTCTGTCACATCTGGCCTGGGTCAGACTTCTCGGCGACCAGCTTTGTCGATGTATCGAGCAATCGATCTGCGACAAAGAATCATGTTTATCCTGCTGTTCGTGCCTCCGGTTTTGTCGACCGGTGCGCCGAAATGTGACGACAGATGTTGAGGAATGGAACATGTTAAAGTGTCGTCAAATTGATTGAAAACGCCGGCGTAGAGCAATCAAGTACTGCTACCGGAGTTGGATCTGAGACGAGATCGATGGCTAGGACGTAATCTGTAGAAGGGGTGAGGATCAACGCCATTCGACGGTCAAAGACATCCAAAAATAGTGTTGGCCTAGCGTTTCGTCGGATCGTTGCCAACCCAGTCTTCGCCGAACAGTCCTGCCATCCATGTTGAGAAATCGTCGTTCTAGTTCTTAGCGGGGAGAATCCAGTGATTGTTCTTCCATTAGGGCTTTCTTCCGCTGCGGTCGCGAGGGCGTCGGCGATGGAATTCAGTTGCGCAGGCAAGTCGCTGATCGAGTTTGTTAGAGACAGATTGTCGTCCAGACAGTCTGAGTTGCGTAAGAGCTGACGCGAGCAATCAGCATGCGAGAGCGTCGCCGGTTCGTCAACTGCGACACGCAGCGTCATTCTATCGGAGAACAGGATGGGGCATCCCGCGTGCGAGGTCGCTGGAGACAACATTCAACCTGCGACGCCAGGACACGCCAACAGCAGCGGTGAAGCAGGACTGCGAATCCGATCGATGCGACTAAGACTGACAATCAGCATCAGCACTTTCACTTTATTCAAAGAGCGGAAATGCAGAGAGGCATCGATTGGCTTAAAGGTCAATCTTCACACGAAGACCTGCGACGACCGCAGTGTTACCGCGGTTGCGAGCAGAAGGCTCAATGACCTGCAAGTCTGTTGTGATATGTATGAACTTCGTCGCGGCAATGTTGTAGAAGAGTTCAACTCCATGGCCGTCATCGAGTGGCAGAAGTGCTGTCGTCACTGGTCCGAACTCATCGGTCACACCATTCACAAACCAGCCCAACCCGAAGGTATCTTCGCCACGGCACGGCAGCGGACTGTTGCCGCCAATTCCAAGGCTTAGGAACCACTCAATTGGGTT
>JBLFXD010000685.1:0-4317 GCA_047611045.1 Planctomycetaceae bacterium
GTTTTTGGGTGCCGGGCTTGAGTGGCTCGTTCCCGTCGCCGACGTTCCTCATTTGAATAGTCCATGCTCGCTACATTGCCGGTCATCTTTGCGTTCGGTTTTGCCAGTCCCCTGCTGCTCGGTGGGTTGGCGCTGGCGGGGATCCCGATTTTGATCCATCTCCTGCACAGGCGGCGGCATGTCGTCGTCGAATTTGCGGCGATGCGGTTTCTGATCGAGGCGACGCGGAAACGAGCTCGGCGGACTCGGATTGAGCAATTGATTCTGCTGGTGCTTCGGACGCTGGTGCTGGCTCTGCTGGTGCTGGCAATGGCTCGGCCACATTTCGAGACTGCGGGCGGTCTTCTGACGGCCGATCAGCCGACGCATCGCATTGTCGTTGTCGATACGTCTTTCAGCATGCAGCTTGCAGAGGAAATCGCCGAACTGCAGCCCGGCCAGAACGCGGCGAGTGACTCCGGGACGGGCATCAACAAAGCTCGCGACGCGGTGCGGAAACTCGTTGAGAACGGACGACGCGGCGATGCGTGGAATCTTGTCCGCATCTCGGGCCGCGAGCCTTTTGGAATTATCAATCAACCAGCGTTCAACTCGGAAGCGGTGTTGGAAGAAGTGGCCGTGCTTTCTGCAACGGATTCCGCAGGCGATCTGGCGGGCGCGTTCGAGGCTGTTCTGACGATGTTAAAGCAGGCTCCGGAGATTCCTCGCAAGGAAGTGGTCTTTGTCAGCGATCTCCAGGCGTCGATGTGGGCTCCGGAATCGGCGACTCAGAAACGCCGGCTGCGGGAACTAGCCCGAAGAATTGGAGATGCCGCGCGAATCTCTGTGGTGAATTCCGTTGGCCTGGGCTTTCGAAATCTGGCAGTTACGAGTCTTGAGATGGAGTCCGGAGCGGCGGCCACTGACCAGCCTGTTGCCTTTCGGTCGGCCGTTCGAAATTTCGGTGAATCTATCCTGCGAGGTCAGGTGGTCGAGCTGCTGGTTGACGGTCGGCTGGTTGATACTAAACGAGTCGATCTTCCGCCGGGTATCGATGTCCCGGTCAACTGGTCTCACACGTTTCGAGCCGCCGGCGAAGTCAGTGTCGAAGTGCATCTTCAGGACGACGCCTTGCCCGTCGACAATCGTCGCTGGTTGGCCGTGCCGGTGCGTGAGGAGTTGTCCGTTCTACTGGTCGACGGAACGCCGTCGGGGCGCGACCGCGATTCCGCAACGTACTACGTGTCGCGAGCGTTGGATCCGTCGACTCTGGAAGACTCTTCCGGCACGTTCGTTCGGCCGCAGATCATTGCCGAGGGCGAGTTGTCATCGGTACGGCTGGCCGATTACGACGTCGTCGTTTTGTGCAATGTCGGACTGCTGACCGAACCGGAAGCTGGCGTGCTCGAATCGTTTGTCCGCAGCGGCGGCGGGCTGGTCATTCTTCCCGGCGACCGGGTCAGCTCGGACAGTTACAACCAGAGACTCTTCCGTGACGGAAAAGGGATTCTTCCGGCCAGAATGGGCGAGCTGAATGTTGTCGAGAATCGTGACGACGTGCTGACGTTCGATGCTCGCGGCTTCGAACATCCGCTCGTCCGAGCGTTCAGAGGAAACCCGGGAGCCGGGCTCGAGTCGACGATGACGCAGAAGTATGTGTCATTGACGCCGACCGAATCTGCCAGCACCGGGTTGTGGTTCAGCGACGGAGCACCGGCGCTGGTCGAGTCAGCAGCGGGGGCCGGGCGAGTCATTCTGGCGGCGACCAGTGCCGATGATCGGTGGGGGACGTGGGCGATCTGGGCGCCGAGTTTCGTTCCGATCATGAACGAAATGGTGCTGCACTCGGTGTCCGGTCGTTGGAAGAATCGCCAGTTGAGCGTGGGCGATCCGATTCTCACGACGTGGCCCGCTCGCGTATTCGATATGCCTGTCACGGTTCGGCCGCCCAGCGGCCCCGAAGTTCCGCTCGCGTTGAAAGATGACGGAAACGTTCTCGCCGCCGCGTTTGATCAGACAGTCAATGCCGGAGTTTACGAACTGAATCTTGGCTCGCCGCTGAATCGCAAAGAGCTTTACGCGGTGAATGTCGAGGTGGCTGAAAGTGATCTCGCGCCGGCTGACTGGCAGACATTGCAGTCTGAATTGTTTTCGGAAGTCGAGGTGCAGGTTTGGAGTTCCGAGTCGCCCGGCTTCAATTCGGTCAGCCCTGAATTACGGTCCGGACTTTCCATGCTGACTCGAAGTCTTGCCTGGACCGTGTTTGTGTTGCTGATGATCGAGCCGCTTCTGGCCTGGCGATTCCTCCCCGGCGTCATCGTTCTGGGGACGGCGGCAGTGCTGGCTCTGTCCGTGCCAATGCTGGGGGCGCAGTTCGTCCTGGTGCTTGCGCTGGCTGTCGCGGGAGCTTCGATTTACTGGATCCGTCGACGGTCGCTCGCCGGTTCGAATTAGGGCCGGTCGGTTCGTTCAAGATTCTGTGGAAATGAGAAAGGATGCCTCTTGACGCCCTTCTACTTGAGTAGTAGCTTTCGCTTCTACTTGGGTAGTAGTGACGATTCGACAGCTCATGGAGGGTGATGATGTCGGGGCAGGTAAAGCTGGCTGAGCTTCAGCTGGCGATCATGAATGTTCTGTGGGACGACGGCGAAGCGACCGTGTCCAATGTGCGTGAGGTGCTCGAAGCGGCGAAGAGGCCGCTGGCTCACACGACGGTGGCGACGATGTTGTCGCGGATGGAAACTGAAGGGCACGTCGAGCGTCGCACTGAGAATCGCGTCAACGTTTATCGACCGTTACTCCAGCGCAGCGACGTGAGTCGGACGATGGTTTCCGATCTGACCGCTCGGCTGTTTGGCGGTGACGTCACGCAAATGGTGGCTCAATTGCTGGCAGGAGCCGACGTCACGCCTGAGGAAATCGTGCGGCTGAAGAAGCTGGTTCGCGACAAGGAAAAGGAATTCCGTGATGGACAATAGCCTTTTCATTTTCGCAAGTAGCGTTGTGGCGGATGGCGGTGCTTCGTTTGTCGATAGCGGCTTCGTTCGGTGCCTTGCGGCTTTCGCCGTGACCTACTGGCTGCATTCAACGTTGCTGCTCGCCGCCGCGTGGCTGTTGTTGCGAACGCTGAAGCCGGACAGTCATTTCATCCGTGAGCGAGTCTGGAAGATCGCCGCGATGACCGGATTCGTGACAGCTGCCGCACAGTTGGCGACGGGGCTGGGCATTCCTGTTTTGTCGACGTCGACAACTTCCATGTCAGACCTCCCTGTAGACGACAGCGCCGATTCGGGAACGAGACTTCGGACGCAGGACTCTGCAGAAGTCAGCCGGCATCTCGCGACGTCGCTGATGATGGTTCAGGAATCGCTGAATCAGCTTGGCGAAGGGCTGCCGAAAACGTTGGCCGAGTCTAAGTCTCGACCGTCCGAAACGATGTCTCCTCAGAAGAAGCCAGCAGGCCCGGAAGAGCCGAAACCCTCACAGGCCCCATCTGTTACGTTTCTCCCGATTGACGATCCTGAGAGACTGGCTTTTGAAGGCAACGGAGCAGTTCAAAGCGTCGGTCCGCCGATCGGTGAGGCTGGAAGGTTGGCGTCGGATGCGTCGCGGCCTGGCTCCGATTCAGAGTCAACGAGCAACGAACTCATCGGCAAGGCGGTTCGCTGGTTGGTCGCCGTCTGGTTCTCGTCGAGTTTGTTGTGGTTCGTCTGGCAGACGTTGCGGTTTCGCTGGCAGATGAGACACGTTCGTGCAGCATCGCCGTCGCACCGAAAGCTGCTCGACACTATTTGTGAAAGTCGCGGTGTGACTCGCAAGGTTCGACTGCTCAGGTCGGATCAATTTGTTGAACCGGTTGCTTACGGCCTGCTGGGGTGGCAGATTCTTCTGCCATCTCAGATTGAGAAACGTCTCAATCGAGACGAGCTGACCGCGCTGCTTTCGCATGAACTGGCTCACTTGACGCGCGGCGACATTGTCTGGCTGTTGATCGGTCGCGTGCTGACAACGTGTTTTGCGTTTCAGCCGATGAACTTTCTGGCGAAGCGAAGCTGGCAGGAGCATGCCGAGTTTCAATGCGACGACTGGGCGGTGGATCGAAACGTTGACCGATTGACGCTGGCTCGAAGCCTGACGCTCGTTGCTGAATGGCGGGCCGGGCAGGTCCGGTGCGCGGGCGTCGTTTCGGCAGGCGGTTCACACTTTCACGTTTCAGATCGTGTTGAGCGGCTGGTCGCTGACGCCGTGCCTGACAACTGGTGTCGAGGAAGCAGGCGGCTCGCGATTCATCTGGTGGCGATGCTGACCGCCAGCCTTGCTGGTCACGTTCGGCCCGCA
>JBLFXD010000686.1:0-4308 GCA_047611045.1 Planctomycetaceae bacterium
ACCGTTCAACGTGCCCCTTCTCATTCGGACGACGCACCAGACAGAAATGTTCTTCGAACAGGTAGTGACTCTGAAGCCGCTGAAACTCACGAGTCACTTTCCGTTCGCGACTCCCTGTGATCTGCGACACGGCAATCTTCGAGTTGTCGTAGCTGATCCGAACAGGAACTCCGCCAAAGAATTCGAAGGCCCGCTTGTGACCTTCCAGAAACACTTCCGTGCATTCTCTGGGAAACGCCTGAATGTAGATCGCATCCGAGTACGGCAGTGTCATGACGAACAAAGCAACTTTCGTCAGTTCGCCCTCCAGCCATACATCGGCGAACCCGAAGTCGACCTGAGCTTCACCGGGTGGGTGCGAGAGCGGCAGGAATACTTCGCGATTCGTCTGTTTCCACGCTCGAACCGCATCCTTGACGATCGTCTCGCCGCCTTCGTAATCGTGTTCGTCCCGCAGACGCTCGAAGATACGCTTCGCGGTGTGCCGCTGCTTACGATGCACCTGCCGGTCAGTCTTGAGAATCTCGTGAATGATCGGAAGAAACGGCTCCAGCTTCGACGGCCGAGGTTTCGTCAGCCGATAGCCTGGCGGCTCAGGATGCTCCAGCATCTTCTGCAAAGTCTGCCAGCAAATGTCGTATTCACGACACGCAGCTCGCTTGCTCATCTCGCCGTTCAAAACTCGACGGCGTACTTCAGTCCACAAATCCATGTCTGTGATCACCCTGTCACCTGCCTTATCCAGAACCAGACTCCCGGAAAAACCGAAAGACTGACTGAACTTCAGCAAATGATCATCTGGGCGCTGTGTAGTCTCGCCGCCCGCCACTCTCCGCCGCCTGCTGAGTTATCTGACCGCCGTATGCAGGTAACAGCGACATTGGAGGAAATCGGGCCGTAATCGTGTGGGCGTTTCAGTCGGTTTTCAAGATGGTTGATGGGGCGATTAGCGGGGCGACTAAGCGTTTCAGCTACATTCGTAAAGCACTTATACATAAGGACTTGCAGGTTTTTAACATAGTCCTTGCCAGACAAAACTCCATCCCGTTCAACAGTAAGCGGTCCGCCGGAGAGACTTCCATTAACCTGCAGGCGACCGTCACGAATTATGATCCCCTGTGCGAAACTGCCTCCTGCTTCCAGACGCAGCATTCCAGAGCCGTTGATTGACAACATTCCGCCAGAGGCCAAGGCGTCAGTTACGAGCAATTCGTCAGAGCGGTCGAAACGGACTTCCTGCGGAACTGGAACGAACGAGGCGGCGTACCACCCGATGTCCTGATACTCAATCCCCTCTGTCTGCAACGCATCGTTCAGATTCGGGCTGAACACGTGCCAGCCTGTTGTCGAGTCCAGAAAGCGGTACACGGGTTCGGTACCTGGCCAGCTTCGGTCGAAGGCTCCAAACACCCGGCCTATGTGCTGCCAGGCATCGCTGCTTGCGAGTTGCAACGACTCGGCAGCATCCAGTGTGTAAATACGGTCGCCAGTCACGGAATTGAAGAAAGCGTCAATGTCTGAAACGCCGGGGCGAGCCGCCTCGTTGGCGAACGGAATTGACTTCAGTGTGAGACCGGCGGCGAGCAGACTGTTGGTCTCGTTCGAGCTGGCAGTCAGGCGACCGGGGCCGGAGGAATCGTCAAGCCAGAAAACTACGGGCAGATCGTCGTCGAGGTCGTAATTCGCGAAATCCTGAGACGCATACGAAACGGTGCCGGATTCATCGAGTGCCTGATTGATAGCAAACCTCTGTGGAGCGGCTGGCTCCGTGTAAATGACGCCGGGAATTGGTGTCCGCCCCGGTCCGCCGGGATTGTAGATATCGCTGTAGCCCGGTTCGGTGGATGTCGGAATCTCGACCGATTGCAGCAAACGAATCGCGGCTTGATCGCCTTTCAGGATGATATCGAAGTAGTTGTCGTGATCCTCAGCGTCATAAGTGCGGTCCGGTTCGCCAGTTGTGGGTGGACCGACTTCTGCCAACCCGATGACCTGCACAGTCCCCGCTCCAAGGTCGTAAACCTGTCCGGTCTTGTCGATCGTCACCGACTGTCCGCTCGCATCGACGGCATGCAGGCGAAAGAACTTTTCAAAGTCCGTCGCCAGAAAACCGCTGACTCCGTCGGGTGAGAATCCGCCTGATGTGAACAGTCGCAGGCGGTATTCAGCATCGTCGCCGTATAGCGAAAAACCATCGTTCGGTGAGGCCCCTGCCAGCGCCGGCGGCGCAAAATCACCAGCTGGCGAGAATGGGGTCAGGCGGGCTCCAACAAGTCCGGGTCCTGATACATACGGGTTGCTGCTGCCACATACGGGTTGCTGCTGCCAATGGTCAGCCCGGTTAGCGACACTGGGCCGTGTGGACCGACCGCCATCAGCGAAGAAGAACCGTCGACAAAGCTCACTGCAACGGGATAAATCGCTCCAACTGATCCGGGAGCCTGACGGTTTGCAAACTCGCCGAAAGTCACGATCACGTGGCGTTCGTTGTAGTCGTAATTCGGATTCAATGCTGCGGCGACGGGAGTCACCACATCGCCAGTATTCAGAGTAATCGCGATATTGTCCGGCTGGACGGAACTCGGCAGAAGTGGCCAACTTACTTCGATTGGCATTGCGTCACCGAGAATTGGTGAGTTTCCAAATCCAGCCAGTTCCACTCCCAGCGGTCCGGCCCCGCTGGTCAGATTGCGCAACGGAGGGACAGGGGTGAATTGAGCCCAGTCGAGATTTACACCGGCCCCGGCCGCAGCGGCGAGAGGCAGGTCATCAGCTGATCGCAGCCCTGGAATACCAACGATGCCTTCGAATCCGAGATTCGCCGCGAGAATCTCTGGCTGATTTGACCAGAGATCCGAATTGACCAGCACATCGCGCCGAAGCT
Source organism: Planctomycetaceae bacterium (assembly GCA_047611045.1). Taxonomy (GTDB): domain Bacteria; phylum Planctomycetota; class Planctomycetia; order Planctomycetales; family Planctomycetaceae; genus JABMPE01. The sequence continues at coordinate 2,885 of JBLFXD010000686.1, forward strand.
GAATATAGGCGGGCAACTGCTCGCCTGGAGTCTGGGCGGTTATCTCCGCAGATGCCCAGAAACAGATCAGGCCCACTATTGCAGGAACTTGTGGAGCTCGCGTCAAATATTCACTCAGTGTCATTAGTGCACTCATCATCCAAGCGAAGCCGACGGTCATTATATTTTACCTGATCGGTAGAATCCGGCGTGACGCATCATCGATTTGATCGAAGGCTTTATGCGTAATTACGCACAAGTGCGCATGCCGAGCAGTGCCGGGAGGCCAATCTGAGGCCCGTCTGCTGACGGCGAGAGTTTGAACAGATCCCGTACACGAGGTATTCCGAGGCTGAATCGGCACTGAGCCACCTGCCTCGCACTGGCGGACGGGTTCTCGACTTCGCCGTCGGCGACTACGGCGTCTCGTTCGCGCGTCGCGGGTGGACTGTCACATTTTGCGACGTTCCCGACTTCGTGGAGTTCCGCTGTCGCCACGAAGCAATCAATGCTGAGGCTGTTGAGTCGCCCGAGTTCGCGGGATTCGATGCCGTCGTCTTCGGCGAGGTTCTCAAACACTTGGTGAATCCGCTCGAACTGCTCACCGACTGCGTTGAGCACGTCCGCTGGATCATCACGTCGAGCTACCCGCTTCCGCACAGCGACGAGGACTGCACATATGCGTAAATACGTGCGGCTATGCGCACATCATGTCGTCGACAGACGGGATCGACAGAAAAAAAAGCCGGCAGTGACTATACTCTGGATAAATCTACCGCATCGCTGCACTATTCAGCCCGCCTCGTTTGGATGTGAGACAGGATTCTGTCAGCGGAACTGGTTTTTAAGGGGCGTTATATTCACAATTCAGAGATTTGCCGCGACGAATGAGGGAGCCGATGGAAGATTCTGTTGCTGGAGTTGTCACAGATATTCATGTTTTCATCGTTGATGATGACTCAGGCGCTCGCACTTCGCTGGGACGGCTGGTTTCGTCGTTTTCTCTTGAAGTAAGTCTGTTCTCGAGTGGGAAAGAGCTGATCGACGCGCTGCCGGAGAACGGTCGCTGCCTGGTCATCAGCGACGTTCGCATGTTTGACATGCCGGGGATGGAAATCCTGAGCTGGATTACACAGCACCGATCGGAGATTCCTGTCGTGCTCGTCTCCGCCTACGCAGACGTCGACATGACAGTGAGGGCCATGCGATCTGGAGCCGTCGCCGTTCTGAGAAAGCCATACAGCGAAGAGGAACTGTGGGACGCAATTCGTGTGGCTGTTCAGGCCAACGATGCCGCACTGTCCTCCCTGGAAAAGAACACTTCCCTGCTTGACAGGTTGCTGACGCTGAGCGAACGCGAAATGGACGTTCTGAGGTGTATTGCCGACGGCAAGCAGCACAAACAGTGTGCGGCGGAGCTGGGATGGTCCCTGCGGACAATCGAA
>JBLFXD010000687.1:0-4307 GCA_047611045.1 Planctomycetaceae bacterium
CGCGCTGTTCGGGCAGCCGTGTGTTCGGATTGCCGGAACTGCGCGGAGCTTGTTCCAGCCTACAAAAAAACGCAGCCTCTTCGTGCTGATGTGGAGTCTGAAGATCCATGCTGAAAAGACTCCAGTCAGCAAGTCTCGCTCAAACTTCAAAGCCGTCTTTGCGAAGCAGGTCGATGGCGTTTGAGAAGGCTTCGGTCGTTTGGCTGATGTCGGCGTCTGAATGGGCGAGGGAGGTGGAGCCTCCCCAGCCGAACCAGTCGACTCCGCCGAGGAGAAGGGCACAGCGGAAGGCGTGGCTGAGGCGGCCGTCGAATTTGCGGTCGAGTTTTCGCCAGTCGCCGTTGAAGGGGATCTCGTCGTCAGTCGTGGGGTGAGTGCCTTCGAATTCGGCGTGAATCTTGATGGCTGAGAAGTCCCCGTACGCGACGAACCGGGAAGACTTCTCCGCGAAGACTTGATTGAGTTCGTGGCGGAGTGTGGCGGCGGACTCGTTGGCTTTGTTGCACGGTTCGGCGGTGGCGACGATGTCGAGAGCGGCGACTCCGGCTGCTGCTGACAGCGGGTTTGCGTTGTACGTGCCGGGGTGTTTCATCTTCTGGCCGTACGGATTGTCGAAGGCCAGAGCTTCCATCAGGTCGGCTCGACCGGCGAGGCAACCTCCGGGCAGACCACCTGCCAGCACCTTGGCCAGCGTCGTCATGTCCGGGACGATGTCGCAGTGTCCCTGAAAACTGTTCGGGTGAACTCGGAAGCCGGTGATGACCTCGTCCAACAGGAAGATCACGTTCTTGCGTTTCGTCAAATCGCGGAGGCCTCGCATGAACTCAGCCCGAGCCGGAACGATGCCCCAGTGAGTGCCGTTGCCTTCGTGCAGAATGCAGGCGGGATCGTGTTCGTCGATCGCGGCTTCGGCAGCGGCGAGATCATTCGGCGGCACGAAGATAATGTCCGATGCGACTCCGTCGGTGACTCCGGGCATTGTGTACTTAACGTCGTGCGGCGGGTCAGAGCCCAGAATCAAACTGTCGTGCCAGCCGTGGAAATGGCCGGCAAATTTGACGACCTTTGTTTTGCCCGTGGCGAGACGCGCGACTCGCAGAGCCATCAACGTTGCTTCGGTTCCGCTGTTGGTAAAGCGAATTCTTTCGGCTGAAGGAACGAGTTTCTGAACACGCTCGCCCCACTCAAGTTCGAGTTCGTGACACGCGCCGGGGTGCGTTGAAACAGCGGCCTGCTTCTGCACTGCTTCGACAACCGCCGGATGAGAATGGCCGAGCAGCATCGCTCCGTGGCCCATCCAGTAGTCAATGATTTCGTGGCCCTCGACTGTCGTCTTCCGAGAACCGACGGCTTTGTTAGCGTAGATCGGAAACGGTTTCAGATAGCGCGCGTCGTGCGTCACGCCGCTCGGGAAGAGCGTCTTCGCGCGAGCGTACAACTCGGCGGATCTCGGAAAGCGTTCTGCGAACAAAGCTTCAATGTGTGAAGTCTGACCATCAGCCATGAGCGCTGACTCCGTAAACGATGTGAACGGCAAAACAAACAGCATTAGTTTTGAGCCACGGATGGGCACAGATTCACACGGATGATTGGGATGCTGACACAACCCATCCGTGCTCATCTGTGAAAATCCGTGGCAGATACTTCATAAAATAAAACGCAGAGCACACTGAGGGCTCAGCGGACTCTGCGTTTTTGAAACTCTAACTTTGTCTAAGGTCTCTGCTTGTCTATTTGGCGGGCAGGTTGAAGTCGCCGTCGATGTTTCGCCAGATGGCGTGAACATGGTTGGCGCTGTTCTGCGTGTTGTTGTACTCGATCAGGAACGTCGGTCCCTGAACGCGGTAAGCGTGTCGAGCATTGCGTTCGCTGTCGCCCCACCAGGCGAAGTGGATGTTGTCCTTGCCGCCTTCGTTGATCTGCTTGCGTCGTTCCGCGGCAACGTCGGCTGGCATGTTCTGCAGGTACTCGGTCAGCAGATCAGCCATCAGCTTCTTCTGGTCGGCCGACATGTCTTTGACGGCCAGCCCGACGGCGGCGCTGGTGTCTGGCTGGGTTGTGCCAGTGCTGCGAATGTCGTTGGCAGCCTCTTTGGAGAGCCAGCATTTCTTGACTTGGTCGGGCGAGCATTGCTTCAGGATTTGACGAGCGATGTCTTCTTCCGCTCCGAGGACTCGGATTTCACGGCCCGGTCCGGCGTCGACGAATCCGGGGTTGGCTCCGAAGAATTCAGGAGTCGTTGAAACCAGTTCGCCATCGACGATTGTGTAGTTGAGCGAAAGGTGGTGACCTTCGATCCGCCAGGCCCACGAACCTTTGTCGCCCGGCTTGCCAAAGATGCTGATGTAGTACTTCGTCGGGTCTCGCTTGTCGCGACGTTCGTCTCGCGTACCACCTTCGAGGAGGTAGAGCAACTCTTCGAGGCTCATGACGTTGAGGGCCTGGTCGTAGCCGACTTCTGACAAACCGGAGCGGAGCAGAGCGAGGCCGGTCTTCAGAGCGGCGCCTTCGAGGTCTCGGATTGGCAGTCCCTTCCGTTCGCGAGGGATGTAGTGCCAGTTGAGTCGCTCTTCGTCGCTGAATCCGAATGACGCTTTGGCGAGCTGAGCGTCGGTCAACGTTGCGGTAAACGCGTTGGCGGCTTCAGCCATCTGCGCGGCCGGAGCCGGTTGTTTCTGAAAGTTCGCCGAGAGCAACGCTCCCAGCATAAGAACTACGGATGCCGATACGGCCAACTGGCGGGTTTTCACAGAAGTCACTCCGTCTTTGTCAGGAAGGGGTTTGTCTTGGCGAGGGCAAAGTGCCGGACGAGATTGTCTGAATGATGATTCCAGGCAACATCGGTGATGCAGCGTTGCAACACGAATTGCGGCTGCTGGTGTGATGTCGAAACTGTTAAACGTTTACTTCAAAGTCGGGAAGTCGCCGCTTACTAAGAGGTTGCGCTATCCCGGAGGCCAGGAAAGTGCTCGGCCTCCAAGCAGGTGGATGTGAATGTGGTCCACCGTTTGCCCCCCATCAGCTCCGCAGTTGATCACCGTGCGGTAGCCGTTCTCGAGTCCGAGATCCGCGGCGACCTTTCGCACAACAACAAACAGGTGTCCCATCAGCTCGGCGTCTCCGTCTTCGAGTTCGCTTAAGGCAGCGATCTCCTTCTTCGGAATGACGAGCACGTGAGTGGGAGCCTGCGAATTGATATCTCGAAACGCCAGAGCCTTGTCGTCTTCGTAGACGATGTCGGCCGGAATTTCCCGGTTGATGATCTTTGTGAAGATGGTGGGCATGACGGTTCCTGATTCGCCTTCCACGTCTGTCGAAAGCGGGGCGGTGAAGGTAGCAGATCAGAGTTTTGAAACAAACGGAGCAGGCGACCGAAGCTCGTGTCGCTGCCAGCAGCGGATGCGTGATCGACTAACTGCCGGACTCAGATTCCCGGCGCAAAGGGATCGACAATGATGAACACAATCAAGACCAGCCTCGTTGAACGCTTCGTCAAGCCGGATTCCCGACACGGGAACATCATCCTGCTCTCGGCGTTCGTGCTGACAATGGTCCTCGGATTCACGGCGTTCAGTATCGATATCGGCTACCTGGCCGTTACCAAGGGCCAACTGCAGGCTGCGGTCGATGCGGCGACTCTGGCGGCGGCGATGGAGCTGAATCCGAACATCGATCAGTCAGTCGTCGAAACCAACGTTAAGGATGCGGCCAGCGAAGTGGCGGGTCTGAATCCGGTCGGCAATCATCGCGGTTTGCTGCTGGACCCCAGCGTCGACATTGAACTCGGCCGCCGAGACTGGGACTCGGCGAATTCCACGTTCGCCTTCTCCTTCGGGCCGACTGCCGTTCCGTACAACATCGTTCGAGTGACCGGTCGCCTGGACGATGTCTATAACCCGGCGACTGGCCTCAAAGAGAACCGCAAGCTGCCGCTGTTCTTTGCCCCGGCCATCGATCAGGACAATGTGATCATGAAGGTCGGCTCGGTCGCGACTTACCAGCCTCGCGATATGGTCCTCGTTCTGGATTATTCCGGCTCAATGAACGACGACACCGAATTCAAGCGTTGCAACGAGCTCGGTCACACAACGATCAACTCAGCCATCGACGCGATGTGGACGGAACTTGGCGAACCTTCTTACGGCGACATGCCTTACGCTCCGACTTACTTGACGGTCGACGGCGTGCCTGCAGACGCCACGAACAATATCCCGCACATCACGGTCGAGTATCGTCGCAACTCAGTCGAAGTCACGTCGACGATGGACCTTGAAAAAGTCATCCTCAAAGACAGCGGCGGGTACTTC
>JBLFXD010000688.1:0-4293 GCA_047611045.1 Planctomycetaceae bacterium
GGTGACTCGCAGTGCGTTTTTAAGACGCATGGTCAGAGGAAGCTTCGTTTCGCGGATGACCGTACTGTCTGCTGTGGCATGGCCAGTGACTGCCGGGCGGACGACGAACTCGGTTGAATCGTTGCTTCGCGGCGATGGTGGAGACGGAGTTCCGGTCGGCTCGTCATAGTTGGATTCGAACGGTGGCTGAACGGTGCTGGCCGTCGGTTCTCCTTTGTCGATGGATGGCGGAGTACTGGTTCGATTGTCTGGCTCGGTCGAGTGGATTCTGCTTGTGGAAAGCCGATTCAGATTTCGAGGACCACCTGATTTCCAGACGTCGTCGTTGCTGCACGGCCAGCAGACGTCGGGGGCGCGGCGGTTGCAGTCGAGTTCTTCGTTGATGAAGTCTGACGCGACCTCCTCACGCCGAGTACGCGGTGCGGACGGTGGAATAATCTGCGGCGTAATAAAGACCAGCAGCTCGCTTTCGCGATACGTGTCCTGCTTGAAGCGGAATAATTTGCCGATGTATTTGCGATCTTTCAGGTAGGGGATGCCGGACCGGTTTTGAATTTTCGTGCGCTGTCGAAGCCCGCCCAGGACGAAGGTCTCGCCGTTGTGAACTCGGACCGTTGTCTTGGCTTCGCGACGGTCGATGATCGGCTGCTCGTCGTTCTCGGTGAAGCCGGCGAGGACGCTGAATTTTGGGTTGATGGCCAGCGAGATTGTGTCGTCACGAGCAATGTGCGGTGTGACTTCCAGCGTGACTCCCGCTTCGCGGAAGGCTGTCGTTCCGATCGAGCCTCCTTCGAGACCTTCGGTCAATTGCTGGTACGGAATTTCGGTAACGATTTCGATCTTCGCCGATTCGTGGTTGGCGGCGACGACGTTTGGATCGGCGAGCAGCTTCGAATCGGACGACGTGTTGAGTGCATTGACGACGGCGGTGACTTCGACGTTGGAACCGAGCGTGGCGAGTGTCAATGCTCCGTTGGGGGCTCCCAGGGCGGGAGCAATGGCGGTCAGCGAGTTCAGCCCGATCTGGTCCGCCGGTACGGTCGGCATGCCGGGGCGGACAGAGCGGCCGAAGAAGCGAGCGTTCCAGTTCACGCCGAGTCGTTCAACGTCTTCCAGGCCGCAGTCGTAAATCATTGCCCAGATGCGGACCTGAGGCCGCGGTCGGTCGAGGGCCAGAATGGCTTCTTCGATGACGTCGAGTTGTGCTTTTTCGTCGGCAACGACGATCTGATCTTCTTTCTCGAGGACAGCCGTGCGCCCGTTTCGGCTGAGCAGGCTTTCGATGGCCGGCAGCAGAGTTTGGGCGTTGACGTATTGAGGCCGAAAGACGCGCACGTCCAGTTCGACGGTTGAAGTGTCCGCGGGTGCGTCGCCGGTTGTGGAGTTGGAGGACGCTCTCGGAGGACGGACGTTGGTAGTTGGTTCCGGGTTGGGAAACGGATCGGGCTGTCGTTCACGTGGCTGAGGAAACGAGACCTCAGGCGTGGAGACGGACGGCGCGGCGACCGTCGGTCGACCATCGCCGATTGACTGAGTTCTCGTCGGCCTGGTCGGGAGGCTGGACTTCGCTTTCTGGTCCAGTTCTTCGACCTGCTTCCGGATCATCGCCGTGCGGTCCGGATAGTCGAGCACCATGATGCTCTTCGCCGAGCGGATGGAAAGTGCTCTGCCCTGGGGTGAAAGCAGCAGCTCAACGACGCTCAACAACTCGGTCGGATCGGCGTGTTCCAGAGGAATCATCTGCGACTTGAACAGCGGCTTCAGTGCTCCCAACTGGTCGAGCGGCAGCACGACAATGCTGTTTCCCAGCACTCGGTAACCGTAGCCACGAGTCAGCAGGAGCGAGTCGAGTATCTCTCGCAGCGACGCGCCGGTGAACGTGGCGTTGACGTTACCTCCGACGTTGTCCGCGACGACCATGTCGATTTTCCACTGCTCACGAAGCGCGAAGAGCGCTTCGGTCAGTGTCGCATCGCGGAGCGTCAGGCTGCCGCGAGTTTCCAGCAGCGTCGTCAAATTCTGACCAGGCAGCGAATCAGGAACCTTGTCCGATTCCTGAGCGGTCCCAAACGTGGGAAGGATGAAGACTCCACCCAGCGTTGCCAGGACGATCGCAATTCGCAGCGGCGCGGCACCGATGATTGCAGGTCGGCATTTGTCGCGGTTGTCGGTTCTCATCGCCCCTCCATGCGCGGGTTAGAACCACCCGCTCATCACGTCTCGACAGCAGATTTCAGCAGTAGATTGAACAGAACGAGATCGATATCGAGTGACACATTGTTGGATTCTCCGTCCGCCCGGCGGATTGTCATGGCCGCTGAATGGACAAGTCGGTCTGTCGCGTGAAGCTTGCCGAGCAGCTTTTGCATTCGGTCCAGTGCCCCCTCGACAGACAAAGCCAGATGGCGAGTTTCCAGGTAGTATGGAGTTTCTCCCTCAGCGTCGTGCGGCGGTTGGTCGAGCAACGGATTATCGTTGTCGGCCATCCATCCGCGGTAACTCGGTTCACTCAGACGAACCCTGCGCATCGTGCAGTTTGATTGGCGAATCAGGTCGACGAGTTCTGTTCTGAACGCTTCGACCTGCGGACCGATAAACGCGCGAGCTTCGAGCTGTTTGAGAAGTTCTCCCTGTTCTTCGATCCGGTGTTGCCACGACTCGAACCGCGTGATCTCTGTGCGGCTTTTGTCGAGTTCAACACTTATTTCGTCGAGACGTGCTTTCTCAAGGTTGTAGGAATCGACGGCTGGTAGAAGGAACAACAGAGCTGTCACAAACGTAGCGGTCGTGACGATCCATCCACGGCGGGGGTGAGTGATAAGCCTCTCAATTGGCGAGGTATTCATGGCGGCGTTGTCCTTCGGGGAGGGATGTCCCCGTGGTTCAGTCATCACTGACGAAGGAATTGGGGTTTGGTAGTTGCAGGTTTGCGTCAAATGGATCAGCGGATCGGATTGCGATTCCGCTCGGCGGTTGTCTTGTCGCTGGAGTCGGAGAGTGTCGGGTCGTCAGGTAACCAGACGATTCGAACTTCGGAACTGATTCCGTCTTCAAACCGCGAAGCCACTTGAGTGGGATGAACGGACGCGCTCAACGCGAACTGAATGGCCGGTCCGCTTTCCAGGTGGCTTTGTTGCGTGCTCTCCAGAGCGACTCTCCAGAGGTCCGGGATTTTCCGTAGATGCTCGACCAGCTCGAACAAACCATCTTCAGAATGGCTTGTTCCGCCGATGGTCACTTTTCCCGCTCGGTCGACCTGGATTGATTCCAGCCAGACGCCGCGCGGCAGGCTTTGGCCGACTCGTTGAATGAGCTGGTCCCACGGTCGCATTTCCAGGCTGTCGGCGATCCGTTGAAGATGGGCGACGCGTGACCGGGCGACGACCGCTTCCTGGTGGAGTCGATTGACGCGTTCAACATCTTCTTCGAGGCTCGTGAGTTGCGACTCGAAGATTTTTGTTTCGATGGCTTCAAACAGCGTCACCGACCAGACGAGAAACGATGCGGCGACGGTCGCCAGAATTGGCCAGCTCATTCGAAGCAGCGGCTTGAGGATTGGTCGCCGTCGCGATTCACGCAGCGGATCGACGAGGTTCGGATACTCGTTGGCGACAGAGCCTGCGGTTTGCTCAAGAAGGATTCCCAGGTCGGCTGTCAAACTGGAATCGTTGGCGGCTTCGTCGGTGAGATCCCAACCGGTCGGTACGTTGCCAGGAGTCAGCAGTCGTAACGTAATTTCGCCCGCTTCTTCGAGTTTTTCGAGCTGTTCGCGGACGTTGCCGACGTCTTCGGTTTTTCCGCAGAGGCACACTCGGCTGATCGGCGCCTGACCTCGCAGCAGCCGATCGATGTAGCGCTGCAGTCGTTTGGTGTGTCGGGCGATGATGACGCCGACGCTGTCTTTCGCGTTGCTTCCAGACGGTCGGTAGTCAAGTAGCAACTGCCCGTTGTATGAAATTCCGACGTCGACACCGCTGTCGGCAACGTCGATCAAAATGACCGGAGTTTCGGCGTCGTCGCCCGTGGCCTGAACGACCCGGCTCAACGCAGCCAGTGAATGTTCAATTCGTACAACTCTAAGGCGTGCGGCTTCGAAGGCGTCGTCGAGTGCTTCCATGACCTCGCGATTGGCGACCGTTACCCAGACGTGTCGCCTGCGCGCGTCGATGGCGGCTTCGCTGACGGCTGTCAGTTTGTCGCCGACCCCCAGCGAAAGGTATCCGCTGCTGCGTTCGATCAGTTCCTGCAGTTCCTGCCGGACGTGATCGTTTTCCCCGGAGATCACGCGTGTGA
>JBLFXD010000689.1:0-4276 GCA_047611045.1 Planctomycetaceae bacterium
GTTGAGACGGCTCGCCTCGCTCAGTAATGGCCGGAACCGTGCTTCCTGGAACAATCTCTTCAGCAACTGGTTGTTGTGCCGCCGATTGCTCAGCGACGATTTCCCCGGACGACGAAGCTGCTGTTTTCTCGACACTGGTTGATGATTCCGAATTCAAAGTCGCTCGACGACTGACGTCGTTTGCCGGTTGGCCAACGTTTGACTCGACTGGCGAAGGGACAGCGGTATCTTGAGCCGGCGTGTTCTTCGATTGTCCGCTGGCGTCGTCACCTGAGGATCTGGCGGCTGGTTCCGCGACTTGCGGGTTGTCTGCAACCACATTCTGCTGAGCGAGAGACGCGGCTTCGACTTGTGGCGGCACAGGAACCTGAAGACTGGACTTACTGACTGCCGGTACGGCGCCTGGTTCGGAAGTTTGAGTGGAAGCCTTGCGCGTGCTCGTTTGCTCGCCACTGAGATTGTGATATTCCGTGTTCGCCGCTGCTTCCGTTGTTCGCTTTGGACCCGGCACGAGCGACGGGAGAACCAGCCTGAGCGACGGGAGAGTCGGAATCGCCGATAGCTCCTCACCAGCAAACGGAGAGGTAACGTTGGCGTCTGGCGAACTCTGGAAATTGCCAGCAATGAGTAAGGGTTCTGTCGCCGTAAACCGCGAGTTCGTGGCGGCCGATTCAGCGTCGGGAATCAGCGCGTCGTCCAAAAACGGACGCAACTCGGAATCGATTCCTGAAGCATTCCGGCTTGACGAAACTGATGGCTGCACGAAAACGCCGCTGCTCACGCTGTTTGGCGTATCGTCGGACAAAACAAAGTCACCGGAAAGCTGGCTTAACGAAACATCATTCAGCGGAAGCCGAATGAGCGACGGCAGCGTTCCGATATTCGCATCGTCTGCCGAGACAAAACTCGGAAGCACCGCCTCGGAAACCTGCTTCGCGACTTCGCCACTTTCAACCGTGTTTTCTGACGGCCCCGTCGCTGCGTCGGTCGACGTCGAATGGTTCGCTGGATCGATCCGCCGAATCTGTTTCGAAGGTTCCCGGCTTCCTGACAAAGCCTCAGTGTCGTTGTTCTGGGCGTGGACTTCCGACTCGCGATTTACGTCAGTGCGTGACGCATCGGCGCGCGACTCTTCAATCGCCGCCGAGTTCGAGGAGTCGGGCTCGCTGAGTGAACCGCGAGTCTCCGCAGCACTTCGCGTGTCTCGCGAAACTTCTGCGCGCCCCGCTTCGTTCGTCGTTCGGGCTGGAGTCGGCTGGCGCAGTCTCTCAGGTCGAACGTCGTCGGCAGCAGCCGCAGTCGGTTGGTCCGCCGTCCGTTCGTGCAGCGATTTTTGAAAGGCCGCCCTGTTCTGCAACTGGTCGGCCGAATTCGTGTCACGAGTCGACGGTGCATCCGCCGCGTTTCGATTCGGCGCAGGTTTCGCGGTGATAAATTCAGGAATCATTTCGTCACTCCCTTTTTCGCGTCGTCAGTTTCACCGCGAGTGATCGCCTGAAAAATCTGCTGACCTCGGTCGATCTGTTCGGGGGTTCCTTCCGCAAACGCTGCCAGAAATTTGGCGATCGTTTTCTCCGGCATCTGTTCGAGCAGAAGGATGTTCTCTTCCAGAGTTAGTTCGAAAAGTTGAGCGACTGCAATGTCGGTATCTGATGCCAGCAGCACGGCGATCGATTTCTGAATGCCCGCTTCGACCTTCCTGGCCTGACGAGCATTCTGCTCCTTGTCGAAACGCTCGCGATTGGCGATCAGGCTGTCCTGCTCGGTCACGACTCGCTTCCGCTGGTCCGCCAGCAGGCCGTTGAAGATTTCGATCTCGTTCTCTCGCTCTTCAAGATGCAGAATCGCTTTCGCCCGAGTCCGAGCGACGTCTTCGACGGTCACCACAGGAGTCTCCTTCGCCAGTTCCTGTTCTTCGGTCAGCGCGGCGGGATCCGAAAGGATGACGCGAATTTCGCGAATCGCATCCGGATTGAGCCGACCTTGCGACCACAACAATCCACCGGCCAGTCCTTCGGCCAGGAGTGTCAGAACGGCAACGGCCGATAACGCGGTGAATGCTAGTTTCGCCATGATTCCGCTTCCTTGCGGCAACTCGACATTGAACGCCGGTTACCAGCTCCAGTTGGCCGATTGCCACTGCTCGCTGAGTTCGATTTCCGTGCGTTTCAGTTCGTGCGACGTTTCTTCCTCGACGTGTTTCTCACGAAGTCGCTCCAAGGCCTTCACTTCCTGATCCGCCTTCACGACTACCATCCGTCTTTGCTCAACAACCTGCTGAGCCTGAACCAGTTGCTCCGCGACGAGCATCAACTGAATGTCGAGCTGCCCGGTGAAGTAACGTCGCCGAGCGGCCGCTTCGACATTGACCACTTCTGACTTTGCAAAACCTGCCAGCTCAGCCAACTGCTGGCCCTTTTGCCGATTGACTCTCGCCTGATGATCAAGCAGCGTCTGTTCGTCACCGATCGCCGACGCCAAAGCATTCCTCGCTTCCAGGCGAAGGTACTTTCGGTATTCCAGAACCTTGTCGAGTCGAAACGGTTTCATACGTCAGCGTTCGCCTTCGAGTTAAGGAACCGTTACTGCATTTGAGCGGCTGATTGTGGCATCACCGGTTGAGGATTCTGCAACAGCTGGCTCGCTGCTTGAGTCAAAGCGGTTAATGCCTGTTGAGTTTGTTCGAGTGTTGAATTCTCCAGTCGATCCTGAGTGAGGAACTGCCGAATCGGTTCGGACAATTGCAGAGCAGTGTCAACGAGTGGGTTGGTTCCTGCGCGGTAGGCACCAATCGAAACAAGATCCTGCGATTCTCTCCACGCCGCAAGAATTCGTCTTAACAACGCTGCCGATTCAGTCTGTTCTGAAGTGACTACGTCGTTCATCGAGCGGCTGATACTGGCCAGTGAGTCGATGGCTGGCCAATGGTTTTCGTGAGCCAGTTTTCGAGACAGAACAAGGTGCCCGTCCAGGATCCCCCGCACCGTGTCGGAAACCGGCTCGTTTGTGTCATCGCCTTCGACGAGGACTGTGTAAAAGCCGGTAATACTTCCTTTATCGGTAAGACCGCTTCGTTCAAGTAGCTTTGGAAGGATCGAAAAAACGCTGGGAGGGTAACCCCTCGTCGCGGGAGGCTCTCCCGCCGCCAGACCGATCTCGCGTTGAGCCATCGCGAAGCGAGTTACGCTGTCCATCATCAGCAGAACGTGGTTACCGGCTTCGCGAAAGTAGTCGGCGATGGCCGTTCCCAGCCATGCCGCTCGAATTCTCATGAGAGCCGGCTCGTCGCTGGTCGCGACGACGACGACGCTGCGACGCAGTCCTTCTTCGCCAAGTTCCTTTTCGACGAACTCGCGTACTTCGCGGCCTCGTTCTCCGACAAGGACGACCACGTTGACGTCGGCCGAACTTCCGCGAGCCATCTGCCCCAGCAGGACGCTCTTACCCACACCGCTGCCGGCAAAGATGCCAAGTCGTTGACCGAGGCCGCAGGTTGTCAGTCCGTCGATGACTCGCAGGCCGGTCGCTAAAGGTTGCTCGATGCGTGGCCGGTTCAACGCCGAGACAGGATTGCCGTAAAGCCCGATTCGCTGAGTCAACACAGCAGGCGCTTTGCCATCGACAAACTGGCCGCGAGCATTGATTACTCGCCCGAGCAGTTCGGTGCCAACTCGAACCGACGGAATGGAGCAGGTCATCTCGACGGCGTTGCCGCGTCGGATGCCTCGCAGATCCCCGAAAGGAAGAACCAGCGTCTCGTCATCCGTGAAGCCGACGACTTCCGCTTCGATACTCTGCTCGCCTTCACGGTGAATCCGGCAGCGGGCTCCCAGCGGCGCGGGGAAGTCATGCACGGCCGCAGCCAGACCGGCGATACGGCTGGTACTTCCAACGATTCGCGGCGCGAGCATTTGTCGGATGTGCTGAGAACGCCGCATGATGGAGACCAAATCTGCTTTGCAGGTTAAGTTCTGGTTTGAAGAAGAGAGTTCGTCCGAAGTGGCGTTTTGTTATTCCTGAATGCCTTCGAGCAGCTCGTCCGAAATTCTTGTCAGCATGGTCTCAAGTTGAGCATCAATCTCGCCGTGCTCGGTAACCACGACGCAGCCTCCCGGCGATACTTTGTCGTCGCCCAGCAGCTCGATATCGATACCTCTCGCGGTTTCGCGTACGGCAACTCGAACGCGATCGCCGAGCGCTTCCAGATCGCCGGGGTTAAGTCGCAACTCCAGTGATGTTTTCCCAACGGCCAGCTGCACCGCTTCCTGAACGACAC
>JBLFXD010000690.1:0-4274 GCA_047611045.1 Planctomycetaceae bacterium
AGGACACCCGGCCTCATCGGACGACCGCTGTGCAATCAGGCGGTGGACGGCTCCGGTGTCGGGAGAAATCCAAATCAAGTCCCGAATGAAGCATCTGCCCGAACCAGGCAACGGAGTTCGCGGGCGCATCGTCAGCTCGACAAAGGGGATTATTGGTGAAGCGAAAGTCGATCACAGCGAAGCCAAACTGAACGTCTCCTCAATGCGAATTGAGCCTGGCGATACGATCGACTTTGTCGCCGACTGGCAGGGACATATCACGCACGACGAACATGAATGGTTAATCACGATTCAGTTCAACGATTCCAGCGGCGGACTCGATGCTACCGCAGTTGCCGATTGGAATGCTCAGCGAGAGTTCGTCGGCAGTATGTCCGACCTCTGGACCGACTATGTTCATGCTTTGATGATGACGAACGAGTTCGTATTCCCTGATTGAAACATTCAGTGACCGGAAGATTCGCATCGTCTGTCCGTTGCAGAGTTATCACTCATGAATCAACAAGCCAACCATTGCTCAGTACCAATTGCCTCTCGTCGCGAGTTGCTTTGCCGGTCGGGGACCGGCTTCGGACTACTCGGTCTGGCGGGGCTGCTCGAAGCGGAAACAGCGTCAGCTGCCGAGCCTTCTTCACGAGGCTCGGCGAGCAGTCCACTTGCTCCGAAACCGCCTCACTTCGAACCGAAGGCGACGCGCGTTGTGCACCTGTTTATGAACGGAGGCCCATCGCAGGTCGACACATTCGATTACAAGCCTCAGCTTGAGAAGTACCACGGCCAGGGAATGCCGTCCGGCAATCTTCGGACAGAGCGTCTCACCGGCGGTTTAATGAAATCCCCGTTTCGATTCAGACGACGGGGCGAGTCGGGGCTGTGGGTCAGCGAGATGTTTGACAAAACAGCGGCCCATATCGACGACATGGCGATCATCCGGTCGATGCATGCCGAAGTGCCGAATCACGAGCCGTCGCTCATGCTGATGAATTGTGGAGACGGGCGGTTGCCTCGACCAAGCTTCGGCGCGTGGGTGACCTACGGGCTTGGCACCGAAAATAGAAACCTGCCGGCGTTTCTGGCGATGTGTCCGGGCGGGTATCCCATCGTCGCGACAAGAAACTGGCGATCCGCATTTCTACCCGGAGCCTGCCAGGGAACGTACATCGACACGAAGAATACCGACGTCGACAAGCTCATCGAGAATATTCGCAACAGTCGGCTGCCGCTCGACGACCAGCGACGCCAGCTTGATCTGACGCAGTTACTCAACGCAAAACACGCGGAGGACCGACTCCGTGACCCGCAGCTTGAATCACGGATCGAGTCGTTCGAACTGGCGTTCCGCATGCAGTCAGAAGCGGGCGAAGCGTTCGACATTCGCCGCGAGCCGAAGCACATTCAGGAGTCCTACGGCAGCGGCACGCACGGTCGGCAGTTGCTGATCACTCGACGGCTGCTGGAACGCGGCGTTCGTTTTATTCAGGTCTGGAGCGGCGCCGGCCAGCCGTGGGATAACCACAGTGCCCTTGAGAAGAATCATCGCAACCTGGGAGCCGAGTGGGACCAACCAATCGCCGCGTTCCTGGCTGACTTGAAACAACGCGGCATGCTGGATTCAACACTCGTCCAATGGGGCGGTGAGTTCGGTCGCACTCCTGTCGCAGAGAAGCCGGCCCTGAACGGCCGAGACCACAACCATTATGGATTCACGTGCTGGCTGGCCGGCGGCGGCGTCAAAGGCGGTCAGGCTTATGGCGAAACGGACGAGTTTGGATTCCGAGCGGTCGACAAACCCGTCGCCGTCCATGATCTGCACGCCACAATGCTCCACCTACTCGGCATGGACCATACGAAGTTAACCCATCGCTATGCTGGCCGCGACTTTCGTCTGACCGACGTGCATGGCGAAGTCGTCGAGGCACTCATCGCTTAGGAACGTGTTCACGATAACTTCCTGATTTCAACCACGTCGTAGGGTGGGCCGAGGAACGAGTCCCACCATTTCGAGATTCGAGAGAGTTGGTGGGGCTCCTGTCGTCGGCCCACCCTACAGTCTGATGTCGACTACTGAGACACATTGTTTTCGAACAGTAGGCTGGAACAAGCACCGCGCAGTTCCGGCAATACGACGCTTCAGAAATGCCGAAACTGCGCGGTGCTTGTTCCAGCCTACAACTACGACAGAAGCACGGATCAACTATCGGGAAGCCAAATCAGAAAGTTCTAAACCCATGATTCCACGAACTCTTGTCTGCCTGACGCTGCTAGCCGTCGCTGTTTTCACGCCGGGTAACGCACGAAGCCATGAGTCTGACGAGACGAAGACGGCGACAGCGACAGCAGCATTTCACCAGATGATCAACAATGAGTGGCAGTGGACTCTGCATGATGATCCGGAGTTTGCGTCGTGGCTGGGGGATCATCGGTACGACGGGCGGTGGCAGGACGTCAGTCTGGGAGCCATCGGAAGACGTCATGAATACAGGCAGTCGGTGCTGGCCGATCTGGCGAAGATTGACTCGACGCTATTGTCGAAGCAGGATCGCGTTAGCTACGAGCTGTTTCGCGGCCAGTATCAGAATGAGATCGACGCTTTTAAATTTGGCTGGCACCTTGTGCCGCTGACTCAGCGTGGCGGGATTCAGGATACGAGTTCGCTCGCCGCATCGCTGCGGTTTGAGACGGTCGAGGATTACGAAGCGTGGAACGTTCGACTCTACAGTTTTACGGAATTCATGGACCAGACGCTGGCTCTGATGCAGGTGGGAGTTGATCGGAAGATCGTTCATGCGCGAGTTGTGATGACTCGCCTGCCAGCTCAGATTCGGAGGCAGATCGTCGACGATCCAAAGAGAAGTCTGTTCTACAAACCGTTTCGCGATATGCCGAAATCAATTCCGGCCGAGAAGCAGGATGAACTGAAAGCTAGTGCCGAGCTGTCTATCCGGACTCGGGTCGTTCCTGCCTATCAGAAAATGCTTCGCTTCTTCGAGGACGTTTATCTTCCGGCGTGTTTCGAGAAAGAGGGCGTCTGGCAGATTCCGAATGGGAAAGAGTTTTACGCATTGCGGGCTCGGCAGTTCACGACGACGGATTTGACTCCACAGCAGATTCACGACATTGGGTTGCGCGAGGTGAAGCGGATCCGCGGCGAGATGGAAGAGATCACGACAGAGGTCAGCTTCGAAGGAACCTTCGCTGAATTCCTTGAGCATCTCCGCAACGACCCGAAGTACTACTACAAAGATCCGAACAAGTTGCTCGCCGAATACAAAGCGATCTGCCGGCGGATTGATCCTCTGTTGCCGAAGATGTTTGGAAAGTTGCCTCGGCGGCCGTACCAACTGGAGCCAATCCCAGTGCACCTGGCGCCCGACACGACCACCGCTTACTACCGCCCGCCGTCAGCGGATGGGGGACGAGACGGGACTTACTTTGTGAATCTCTACCGACCGGAGACGCGGCCGAAGTACGAGATGGAAGTTCTGTCCGTCCACGAGGCGGTGCCGGGGCATCATCTGCAGATCGCGATCGCGCAGGAGCTGGAAGGAATTCCGGAGTTTCGTCGCTACGGCGGCTACACCGCGTTCATCGAAGGCTGGGGACTTTATTCAGAGCGGCTTGGCTACGAGTTGGGGCTCTACAAGGATCCGTATTCACGATTCGGGCAATTGACTTACGACATGTGGCGAGCCGTTCGCCTGGTCGTTGACACCGGGATTCATGACCAGGGCTGGTCGAGGCAGCGGGCCATCGACTTCTTTGCCGCGAACGCCGCAAAATCAATACACGACATCGAGAACGAAATCGATCGTTACATCTCGTGGCCCGGTCAGGCTCTGGCCTACAAGATCGGCCAGCTACGAATCCTTGAGCTTCGCCGGAAAGCGGAAGAAGAACTCGGCGACAAGTTCGACCTGCGAGACTTCCACGACACGATTCTCGGTCAGGGAGCAGTCACGCTGCACGTGCTGGACGGCATCGTCAAAGACTGGATCGCCGAGCGGAAATCCCAGAAATGATTGCGGGCTAAGAACGCTTCGAGGCTGTGAGATTTTCAATTGTAGGGTGTGACAAGTGGGCCGAATTTGAATCGCGGTGTGCCGGCGCGGAGATCTTTCGAGGTTTGCTACGCTGTCGTGAGATGAAAGCCGCCCGCGTCGGCACACCAGCCGTTGGATCCGCTCCGCTGGTCACACCCTACGAAAAACTCACAGCCTCTTCCGGTTTCCCGGAAGTCCGAGCCGCCAATCGTCAGTGAAGAAGTGCGGCTCCGA
>JBLFXD010000691.1:0-4255 GCA_047611045.1 Planctomycetaceae bacterium
CGCACAGAAAGCCAAGACCGCCTGAGGAGATGTTTCTGGCGAATGCTGGACGTGACGAATTGTCGGCGTCGAAGGCCTGGAATTTTCCTGTGTAGGTCAGTCGTTCGTGCTGACGCTGCTCGTTGGCCTCAACGCCATCGCTCGACAGCGATTGCAGCAACGGCCGGAGGACTTCAGTCAACTTGCCTTGAGCGCCGTCTGGTTGGACAAGCCTTTCGTCTGACGGCCCGGCTTCGAATGACGAATCGTTGGGTCGAAAAGTCCGCTGAAGGTCGTTCCAGTCCTGAGACGCCAGCCCGATCATTTGCTCGGCGTTCGGATTCCGAAGCACCATGCGGCACTGACGACCGCCGAGTTCGTACTGAACGTCGTCCATGAACGCCTTCATCATGATGACGCCGCGGCCGCTGGACAGCATCGACGGTTCTTCGGACGCCGCGTGTTTCAGGACTTTCGCAACGTCGAATCCTTTGCCTTCGTCGGTAATTGTCCAGGCGACGCGATGTTCGTTGTACTCAACGACGATCTGCACTCGGCGGGACGAGTATTCGTTCTGTGCCGAACGAACTGCCAATGCTTCCGCAAAGCGTTCTGCCTCTGCCGATTCTTTGAGGTCTGACGAGACTTCCAGATTTCCATGTACGATGGCATTTGTCAGAGCCTCGTGCAGCGGAAGAGTGATCCGGTTTCCATTGATCGCGTCGCCCCACGGCATTTCGGCAACGTGCTGTACAAGGTACGAAACTGTTCGATTGATCCACTCAAAGTCGCTTGGAATATCAACCGTGAAGCTTTGATTGACGATGCGTGATTCGACGTTGGAAAGTTGTTGAGCGGCGAGCATGACGACACCTTTGGATTTACACCTGCCTCGTTTCGCCACGTGGCGAATATGCGGCGGCAGGTCTTATTCCAAACATTAGGTCGCCGATCTGGCAGTGCGCGGAGGGATAGCACTCCAGTTGCGACGGAAGCTTCGGAGAATACGCCGATATCGAGGCACTCGCCCCGGGTGTTGAGGGAGATCCCTGACCCGGCTGTTGGAGAGACGCGCAGGCTATTTCACATTGCCGAACAGGTGGCGATCTTCGGGACGGCTGCCAAGACCGCTGCTGCCGGGAGCCGTTCTGGCGTTGACCGTCGGAAGGTGCTGCGACAATTCCTTGATCACGGCGGCATGCTGAAAGCCGTCTGCCAGGTTGTGCCATTCGTGTGGATCGGAATCGTGGTCGTACAGCTCTTCGTCGCCGGTCGAATACCGGATGTATCTCCAGCGAGTCGACCGTACCGCGTGATTGTTCTCGAAGAACGTCGTGATGACCGGCGGTCGTTCGGTGTCGACGTTCGCCAGTTGCGGAGTCAATGATCGACCTTCGAGGTGCGACGGTTTCGACAGTCCGCACAAGTCGGCGAGTGTTGGGTAGATGTCGATCAGCCCGGCCGGCTGATCGCAGACTCGACCGCCTTCTACGTTCGGTCCGGCGATGATGAGCGGGACTCGGGTCTCCGCTTCCCAGAGACCGCGTTTCGCCCATCGTCTTTTTTCGCCGAGCGCCCAGCCGTGGTCTGACCAAAGTACGACGATCGTGTTCTCAGCGTGTGCGCTCGCTTCGAGTGCGTCCAGGACTCGTCCCACCTGATGATCGACGAAGCTCACGCACGCGAGGTAAGCATGGACGGCCGGCTTCCACTGGTCGTTGTCGGCCATCCAGTCGTGGCGTGGGGCCAGGCCGCTCCAGGTCAGCTTGCGGGCAAAGTCGACGATGTCATCGTTGTCCGACGCCAGAATCTTCGGGAGCTGAATGTCATCTTCCGCTCCGACGAATTTCCACCACTTATCCGAAGCGTAAAGCGGAACGTGCGGTCGAAAAAAACCGACCGCCATGAAGAATGGTTCTTCACGCGGCTCGGCCAGTTCTTCGACGGCCCACGTCGCGACTCCGTAGTCGCCCTGGTCTTCGTCGCGTGCGGGAAACTTTCCCCAGTCCCACAGTTTCACGCCGGTCGGATAGTTCAACTTCTGTTTCGGGAAGGCTCCGTTGCCACCTCGCGGACCGTACTCCTGGAACGTGTCCCGAGATGTCGCCCCGTGATAGATCTTCCCGCCACCAATCGTTCGGTATCCGTTTGCAGCAAAGTGTTCGGGGAGCGTTGGAGTTTTCTTCTTGTCTGCTAGCAGCGGGCAAGCTTTGCGAAAGTCAGTCGGGCCGAGCAGATAGATGCCGGTCGTCGATGGCAGCGTGCCCGTCATCAGGCTGACTCGAGACGGGTTGCAGATCGGTGCCTGGCAATGAGCGTTCGAAAACACGACGCCGCGTTTCGCCAGACGATCCATGTTCGGCGTCTTTGCCTGAGGATGTCCGTCCAGAAACCCTACCCAGTCGTTCAGGTCATCGATCGCGATGAACAGAACGTTCGGTTTAGCCGCTGCTTCGGCACGTAAACCACCGACTGCAATTAAGAAGTAAATCGTTGCAAGACAGATTCTTGAAGTGCTCATGCGGGGCTCGAAATTGGTCATCGGAGTAATCCAGGACGTTGAAAACTTGTCGGAATCCGTGTGCCACTGGCTTTGCCAGTGCAGGAACAGAAGGCGTGGCTGGCAATCTCGAAGCACTGGCAGAGCCAGTGGCACACTCGAAATACAGCCGTTGACTTGGCGCGGAAGTTGTCTTGAGCCGACGATAGTCTTTCACGAGCCACCGAGGCCAGCAACCAGCGCCGAATCGCCAACTTCATCTAAGGAATCTCTGAGATGACTCGACCAGCACAGTTATCACGTCGTGACTTCATGGCTGCCGGAGCGGCCGGCTCTCTGGCGTTGTCGAGCCTGCAGCTCGCTCGTGCAGCATCGGCCAATGACAAGATCAACGTCGCCTTCATCGGAGTCGGCGGGCGCGGCGGAGCCAACCTGCGAACGGTCACTGGCACCGGCGAAGTCAACGTCGTCGCTCTTTGCGATGTGAATTCACGTAACCTCGGAAAGGCCGCCGAACAGCATTCGAAGGCTCGTACTTACACGGACTTTCGAAAACTGTACGAAACGACGAAAGACATCGACGCCGTCGTCGTCAGCACGCCCGAGCACACGCATGCCTTCGCGACGTTGCCCGCACTCCGGCTCGGCAAGCCTGTCTACTGCGAGAAGCCGCTGACTCACAACGTCAAAGAAGCCCGCATCATCACCGAAGCTGCTGCGAAGGCCGGCGTCGCGACTCAGATGGGAACGCAGATTCACGGCATGCCCAACTACCGCCGAGTCGTCGAGCTAATCCAGTCCGGAGCGATCGGCAACGTCTCCGAAGCTCACGTCTGGGTTGGCCGTGCCTGGGGCCGCCAATCGCCGGAGGAAGCAAAGGCTAACCGCGACATCGTGTCTGTGACCGAACGCCCGAAGAAGGCGATGACGCCGCCGAGCGATCTCGACTGGGACTTGTGGCTCGGTCCGGCTCCCTATCGACCGTTCAACGAAGTCTATTTTCCAGGACCCAAGTGGTACCGCTGGTGGGACTTTGGCAACGGAACCATGTCGGACCTGGGCAGCCACTGGATCGATCTTCCGTTCTGGGCATTGAAGCTGGACGCTCCCAAAACGATTGAGGCATTCGGCCCGGAGTGTCATCCCGAAATCGCCCCCGCATCGATGTCTGCGGTTTACGAATACGGACCACGAGGCCCGCTGGCACCGTGTCAGGTGTCGTGGTACCAGGGAACTCACAAGCCGCAGATCTGGAAGGATGGCGGGATTCCTCAGTGGGGCAACGGGGTCCTCTTCATCGGCGACAAGGGCATGCTGCTTTCGGATTACGGAAAGCACGTGCTGCTGCCTGAAGACAAATTCGTCGATTTCAAAAATCCGGAACAGTTCGTCGGAAACTCGCCGGGCCAACATCAGGAATGGCTCGCCGCATGCCGCGATGGTTCTCCAACCGGAAGCCCATTCAGCTACGCCGGACCGCTGACCGAAGCCAACCATCTGGGCAACGTCGCATTCCGAGCCGGTAAGAAACTCGAATGGGACGCCGCAAACATGAAGGCAACTAACTGCCCCGAGGCCGACCAGTTCATCGGCCGCGAACCTCGCAAAGGCTGGTCGCTGTCGTAGAGTCCTGCCGAGGGCGATGTGGGAGGAATACGGACAGCCGGTGTCAACTTCGGCGGAATCCCCATTGCCACACCCTCTCTTTTGCCACCGACTTCAGTCGGTGGTGAAAGTGGCGAATGATGTCGTTGAGCCGGCTTCAGCCGGACTTCT
>JBLFXD010000692.1:0-4243 GCA_047611045.1 Planctomycetaceae bacterium
CGATTCCAGCTGCACCGGGTGAATCGCAAAGAACGCCGCGGTCGCCCAGCCGACCGAGTTGCTCTTCGCCAGCCGACTGATCAGCACAAAGACCAACGCCAATGGGGCCAGCGTCGGGCGGGTTTTCTGCCAGAGGGTTCGGTGTGGCGTTTCGAGGATCGGGACCAGCAGACGGGCGAGGAAGTCGTGGGCGACTTCCCACGTGCGGGCCTGCACGTCGGCGTCGTGGGTCAGGGGGCGGACCAGACCCAGGTCGTTCAGCTCGCGCAGGCAGCCGTTGACCAGGTAGGGGTCGCGGTCGGCCTGTGTGCTGACCTCGCCGACCGTGCGAGGGCGCTTGGTGCCGGCGTCTTTCTGGACCAGCTCGCCCAGAATGGCTGGCAGGTGATCGGACTTGTCGGAAGATTCAATGCTCTCCCGCAGGTATCGCGACAGCAGCGTGCCCGGTTCGAATTCCCGCGGTGTTTCGCCGGCTCGTGACTGGAGCACTCGGCCGAGCATGTTCATCACGATCGGCCGCACCAGTCCGCGCGGGCCGTCGACGACCTGTGCTTCCTCGATCACCGCGTTCAGGACGTCCGGCTGCGGGTTGATGCCCGAGTCGGAGTGCGTCAGGAACCGCCGGACGTCCGTCGCCCGCAGCGGGTCTGGCCTTTTCCCACGTGCCACCGCGGTCCTGACGCGGCAGGCCGAGCTTTTCCAGCAGATGCTCGTAGTCCGACCGCAGCGTCAGCAGCACCGTCAGGCCGGGGATGGGCTTTTCCAGCAGTCCGGTGAGGAATTCCTGTACGCCGGCGAAGCGCGGGTCGTCCAGCTCGTGCAGAATCATCAGCTCCTCGAACTGATCGAGCACCAGCAGCAGCCGACGGGGGATCGTTTCGCTCTGCAGGGACTCGCACACCGCCTGCAGCAGCGTGTGGAGTTTTCGTTTCTTGCTCAACTCGGGGTCATGCCACGACGCCTGCGGATCCAGCAGCTGTTTCTTGAGGTCCGCCAGCGTGTCGTCAAAACTGCGGACGACCAGCGAGGCGAACTGAGTTCCGGCGACGGCGTCTCTTAACTCCGGGATGACGTGCGCGTTGAGCAGTGACGACTTGCCCGAGCCCGAGCTGCCGGTCAGATACAGCAGCGGCTGCTCTGCTGATTGAATCCACTTGAATATCCGCCGCTCGGCCTGATCTGGTCGCGAAAAGCGAGCGAGATCCTCTTCCGTCCATGGCCACAGGCGGAAATACCCCGGCTTCGCTTCGGTGATGTCGACCGCCCACCGCCTCAACCGTCGGTCACGCAGGATGCGGAGCGTCTCGGGACAGCAGATTGCACAATCCCGCGACGAGCATCGGTGCCGCACCGCCGGCAATTGCCACCCACTGCCACTCTCCCAGCTGCTGACCGTATTCAATCGCTGCCCAGAGAGACACCGCAGCCGCGACGACGGACACCAGCCACGACTTGAACTGTCCTGCCAGCTGCAGCAGTTCCCACAGCCGATCGCCGGGTGACTTTGCGTCTGGCGGCGTCGACGCTGCGGCCGCAGGCGGAGGCGTTGCAGGTTCTGGCGGTGGCGTTGCATCAGATATGACGGCGTGTGCATCCGGGTGGTGCGAATGTTGCCTCGTCGATCGCCGGTCTTACTGGACACTCAGTCTATCAATCATCCGCTGATTGTCATGCCTGCCACGCGCGCATAGAAAAACCCGGCGAAACCAAGTGGCTTCGTCGGGTTCTAAGTGGCGCGGACAGGATTCGAACCTGTGACCTCGAGGTTATGAGCCTCGCGAGCTACCGGGCTGCTCCACCGCGCGACATTGTAGTTGCCCGCATCGTTGTTGCTGGCAGATCCGGATTATTGCCGCGGGGTTCGGAGCGGTCCACCCATTGACCCATGAATTCTTCAGAAAACGGCCAGTGAGTCTCAACTAAGTCGCCATCAGCGGCAGAATTCGCACGACCTGACCTCGTTCGGAAGCCCAATCCGTCTACTAATGGCTGTGCTCATCGTCGGGGAACGTGCCGGTCTGTACCTCTTCAATATAGGCTCGGGCGGCGGACATCGTCGTGGATCGAAGGTCCGCGTACCTCTTAAGGAACTTCGGCGAGAAATCGCTCGACGTGATGCCCAGCATGTCATAACTGACCAGCACCTGACCGTCGCAGTGCGGACCGGCTCCGATTCCAATCGTCGGGATCGTCAATGCGGCGGTCAGCTCAGCCGCCAGTTGCTGCGGGACAAGTTCGACAACGACGGAGAACGCTCCCGCCTGCTCCGCCGCCTGCCCGTCAGCAATGATCTTCTCCGCGTCTCGTTGGATCCGACCGTGACCGCCGAGCTTGTTGACAGACTGCGGCCGCATCCCGACGTGAGCCATCACCGGAATGTCGGCATCAGCCAGTGCCTGAATTGTCCGAGCCTGATTGGCACTGCCTTCGATTTTGACAGCCGCTGCGCCGGTTTCTTTCAGGATTCGGCCCGCGTTGGTGACAGCCTGTTCCGGGCTGACTTCGTAAGTCATGAACGGGAGATCGACAATGACCAACGCCCGCTTGACCGCACGGCAAACGATCTCGGCGTGATAGATGATCTGGTCGAGCGTCACCGGAATCGTTGACCCTTTGCCCTGCACGACCATGCCGAGCGAGTCGCCGACCAGAATCGAATCGACGCCAGACTCGTCAAACATCTCCGCCCACGAGTACTCGTAAGCGGTCAACATCGTCAGCTTGCGGTCGCCACCTTTGGCAGCCACAAAGCGGGGAATCGTCATTGGTCGAGGTTGTGTCATCAGTAGTGTCTCATTGATCGTGTTTCCGTAGGTCAGGCTCTGCCTGACGAAATCGGCAACCGAATTTCAATATCGCCTGCTCAAAATTCCGTCAGGCAGAGCCTGACCTACGGAAAATTGCTGAAGGCCCCCGGCTCACGCCCGATGGCCCCAGAGTTGTGAGCCGTTGGGCTTACGCCTTCCGGCCGAGCATTCGATCCAGCGAGTCTGAAGTCTGGTAGACTAACGCTTCCGGCCAGTGCGGGAACGGATGGAAGTATTCGAAAGTGAGATATCCTCGATAGCCGATTCGGTCGAAGGCTTCCAGAACGGCCGGCCAGTTTGTCGTGCCGTCGAGCAACGGCCGGAACGATTCCAAAGTGAACGCTGTCCCGGCCTGCTTGCTGTACTCTTTCAAGTGGACATTGCGAATCCTCTTGCCGCAATTGTCGATCCAGTGTTCCGGAAACTGAAACTGCATGATGTTTCCAGTGTCGAAGTGAATGTTGACATTGTCGCTGTTGAAGCTGTCAACAAACGAGTTCATCTCCTGAGGACTGAAGAGGAACCCGTTCGCAAAAATGTTCTCCATGTTCAGTGAGACGCCGGCTTTCTCAGCCGCTGGCAACACCGCTTTGATGGCTTCGGTTGCTCGTTTCAGACAAACATCGTTGGGAACAGGCTCGGGTTCGGGAGCCCAGGGAATGTAAACGGCTCCGGGAACAACCAGCAGATTGTCCGTTCCCAGTGCCTTCGCCGCACCGACCATCTTTCCGGCGAGTTCCGTTCCCGTTGCTCTTCTCTCCGGATCGTTACTGGTTAGCGGGTACGGCCAGAAGAGGAACGAACAAACGCCGCTGATCTCGACACCGCATTTCCTCGCGAGGTTCCCGATCGCCTTGAGATCCGCCTCGCTGGCTTCCGGCGAGATGTCGCCTTCGAGGTTGTAGTTCACCTCGACGCCGTCAAAGCCCGCGTCGGCGGCCAGCTCGAAGCACTCTTTCAACGACATTTTGTCGGGATACGGCAGCGCCCACAGATTGATCGACTTCTTCATGTCGTAGCGTTTGCCGGTGGGCTCGGCTGCTTTGCGAATTTCGCGTTCCTGCTCGGCCGCTTCGGCCTGAGACATCAGCCCCTGAGTCGCCAGGAACGACGCACCAAACGTGGTCGACATCGCGAGAAGTTCCCGACGACCGAGTCGAGGAATCTGCCCGCCGCTGGATTCGCTTTTCGAGCTACTCACTGTTTCACTCCTGAGTTTTCGGGACGACTGCCGGAACGTCGCAAAGAGATCTGCACAAACTACCGGCTGCCGGCAACTCCGTCGAGCAACGCGAACGCGTTTGCAGTAGCAACCCGACCACAGCGATGCAGAGCGCCTCGAAAGGAAACGAACCTGACTCCACCACCGGCTCAATGCAGAAGCTAAAACCACGGAAGAGACGGAATTACACGGAAAGGACAAAACCTGTTCCGTG
>JBLFXD010000693.1:0-4242 GCA_047611045.1 Planctomycetaceae bacterium
GAGTGGCACTTTTCTGACCAGGGTTGTGTCACCGGCTATGAACTCTGCGAAGCCCCCATCGTTCCCAAGAGTCAATTGAAGCTTTCTGCAGGGATGCCGATTTTCTGGCAATCGTCGATTGAGCAGGCGATGTCTGCCGACACGATCCTGGTCGGCGAGAAAGGGTTCGACGTTCTGACACCGATGGATAACTGGCCGGTCGTCAAAGTCGATGTCAAAGGCGTCTCGATTCAAAGGCCGGACGTACTGATCCGTTCCGAATAACGGTGTGCAGAATGCAGCTCGGTCGATTTGGACTGGGTAGTCACGGGTCATCGGCCAAAGCGTTGTTCGAGAAGGCGTCCGGTCTCCTGGCAGCAGCACAGGTCTGGTATAGTCAGCCTGACTTTCGAGGCGGCCAACCGCGAACCCCCAGACTGACGATGATAAAGACGCAAACTGAGGAGCACTGATGCGTGCGCTCTGTTCGACAACCGTGCAATGGATGAAGTTGCCGATAGTGGCCACGGTCATGCTGTGGGTGCTCGCCGCCGTACCGAATTGTTCGATGGGCCAGGCCAAATCCACGGTCAAAGGCCAGGCAAAAGTCACGCTTAATGCAGGTCCTGAGGCCGCACGCAAGAAGCCTGTCCTGTCGGCAAGTCAGATCATCGCTCTCAGGGATGTGGTCTATCATGAACGCCGTGCAATGGTTCTGCTGGAACGCGCCCGCCAGTTTCTGAGAGAAGAAAAACTCAGTCAGGCGTTCGACGCGTTGCAAACCCTTCTGGGCGATCCGCAGGAATTACTCGTCGAGTCACAGGATTGGCATCGAGCTCCGTCTGATAGTTTTTTCCTGGCAGACGGACAGCTTCACAGTGTCCGGCACGAAGCGTTGCAGGTTTTCGAATCACTCACTCACGATCAATTGAACTTCTACGAAAAGAAGTATGCCGAAACAGCGAACAGCGCACTTCAGTCCGCTCGGCAAACCGGGAGGTCGATGGCGTATCTCGAAGTTGCGAGGCGATGCTTCCCGACGCTGGCCGGAGCGCAGGCGACTGACGAGGCAGCCACTCGGTTGCTCGATCGCGGCGAGGCGGCTCTTGCGGCGAACCTCTGGCTTCGGATTATTCGGTCGAACGTCCATCGAAACCGACTGCATCCTCGATTGTTTGAGAAGGCAGCCACCGCGTTGTTCCTGTCCGGCGACGATGCACAGGCTCGAAAAGTCATCGCGGACGCGGAAGAGGTTTTCGGCAGTGTGCGATTTACGTCGGAGTCTGTTGAAGCCGTCGCGAAAAACCATCCGCAGTTTGCCAGCCTGGCGATGGCCGCTCCGGAAAGCGATCCGTTTGGCAGCCCTTCGAACAATGCTTCAAGCAAGGGATCCGTTCCGTATCTTGCTCCAGTCTGGACGAAGCCGCTTTACGGAAGTCGCCCGTTTGACAAACTGGCCAACTGGGAAACCGAACACGCTTACGATGAACTTGCCGAGACTGGCGTCGCCGTTTTCCCCATTATCACGCAGGGGCAATTGGTCGTCCGCGACCTGCAAGGTGTTCGAAGCTGCGATCCGAAGACCGGCCGTCTTCTGTGGCGGTTCAATGCGACTCTAACTGTACCGGGATTTATTAACGAGCTGCGTGCGGCAAACCCCGGACGGGAGAGAACTCTGATCGAAACCGCCTGGACCGAGAATTCGGCTCAGGGGATCGTCACGACTGACGGCAAACGAATCTTCGCGATCGACTGGCTGAACTTCGAAAGTACGAATGTCCCCGGAGGAGCGACGTCGATACGCGCGTCCAACCGGTTAGTGTGTCTTCTGATTCCGACCGAATCGGGAAGCAACGCTCGTGCCGACACCGAGCCAGTACCCGTCGTGAAACCAGCCTGGACGGTGGGCGGTGCTGCTGACACTGGCCCACTGGCCGATCAACTTTTTCTCGGCGCTCCCCGCCCGATCGACGATGCTCTGTTTGTGATTTCGGAATCGCGACGGGACCGTGAGTTGAACCTGGTCAAACTCGAAGCGGCGACTGGCCGAGTTGTCTGGATTCAGAAACTCGGTCTTGTGCAGCAACCCAGCTTCGACGCGACCCAGCGTTCGCGAGACCTGCCGATGGCGCTTCCAGCATTCGCCGATGGCATGGTGATCTGTCAGCCGGATGCCGAGATAATCGTTGCTGTCGATGCCGCTCAGGGTGAATTGAAATGGATCTACTCGTACGGTCGCGACGCTCTCATGGGTGGACGGTCGAGAAGGTCGTACCTCGCGGGAGGCGGTGGTTTGCGAGGATTTCCGTCGACGCCACTCATCCACCGTGAGTCGGTGCTGTGTCTGCCTCAGCATTCGGAAGATGTTCATCGGCTGGAACTGAAAACCGGACAGCGCGTCTGGAAAGTAAAACGCGATGAGGATGCCTACCTGGCCGCTGTCACCGACCGAGTTGTTGTCTGCGTGCAGAAAGACGGAATGCGAGGCCTGTCGCTAACGGATGGAAGCGCTGCGTGGACTGCTCGGACCGGGTTGCCATCGGGTCGCGGAGTCAGGATCGACGATCATTACATCCTGCCTCTTAAGTCTGGCGGAATTGCGAGTGTTGAACTTGAAACCGGTCGGTGGACGACGTCCTCGATCGTGCCGGAACTTTCAAAGCAACGTTACCTCAGTTCCCGCCGAACGGATCGGCGGACACTGATCAGCGTGCGAGAGCACAACCTTTCGCTATTCGGACTCGACGATGAACGAGTGCCTGACGAGCTTCGACCCGGCAACCTGTTGTTTCATGATGGCCTGGTGTTTTCCGTCGGGCCTCAGCACGTGACAGCATTTTCAGAAGCCCAGGCGTTGCTCGACGAGCTTCTTGAGAAGGCGAAACAGGGACACTCCGTCGATGAATTGCTCGTTGCTCAACTGGAGGTTTCGGCGAATCAGGAAGATGCAGCTGGTGCGCGACTGGCTAATCTAATCTCGGCGGCAGATGCCCCGGACGTGTCGGCTAAGACGAATTCAAAGACCGTCGATCGAGCTAAGTGGCTATTGCGTGAGTTGATTATTCGACGCTTGAATCAGGGCAAGACCGTCCTCACAGCCGCACAGAGACAGGACATGATCGAACAGCTTGGTGAGTTGTCCGAGCAACCTCACGAGCTGGGTTATGCACTCATCGAGCAAGCCCACTGGCAAGCCGAGAACGACTCGTCGGTATCCGCCGTTGAGTTCGCCAGACGGGCGATTGACACCGGACTTGATTCGTTCATTCCGATGAAAGGCAGCGCAGATTGTCTGGTGACTGCCGATGCGTACGCGAGAGACCTCGTCCGAAGAAGCCTTCAGATGTCGGCGTTCCCGGCCCGTGCTCAATTGCAGGATTTGATCGAGCAGGATCTGCAGGTCGCATCGTCGCTGGACACGATCGAAAGCCTGGACGCGTTTCTTAAGTTGTATGCCGCGACTGCCGAAGCCGGGCGTGTGCGCAACAGGCTTGCGGACAGACTGGTTCAAGCAGGAAGA
This sequence comes from Planctomycetaceae bacterium, assembly GCA_047611045.1. Taxonomy (GTDB): domain Bacteria; phylum Planctomycetota; class Planctomycetia; order Planctomycetales; family Planctomycetaceae; genus JABMPE01. The sequence continues at coordinate 3,500 of JBLFXD010000693.1, forward strand.
GTGCAGCAAGCCGAGCTGCTGATACTTCAAAATCGCTCGCATCCCGATACCGACGTCCAGGCAGTCGCGAAAGCTCTCTTAATCTCGCTCTGGAGTCGCCTAAGACTTAGCTCCGAAGCGGGCAATGCGCTTTACCAGTTCGAAAAACAATTCAGTTCCGCTGACCTGAGTGCTGTGACGGAGGATCGACTGGAAACCGTTCTTTCAGTGTTACCAACACTTGCCCCCGCTGATGACCCGCCAGCAGTCAACGATGACAACTCATTGACCGGTGCAGGGTTCGTCCGGTTGTACTCCGGGGACGAAGCGGCACGGCAGGTCTTCGCAGACCTTCATCCACTCGATTGGAAAGTTCGGCAGGTATCGATCAAGCAGCGAACACTGGGCGCGTCGAATCCGCTGACATCGGACCTTTGGAAGAACTTTTCACGACGCGTGATCTACGGTCAGCATTCGGAATTCGACATCGTTCGAGATACGACCAGCGTGCAGGGCGAATGGAAGATCCTTGACCGCCTGTCAGGCACGGAACGCGGTGTCATCAGGATGCCTGGCCGAGTGACCATGCCGGGCTCTCAAGGGTATCGAGCTGTGGGGCACCTGATGCCGGTCGGAATCGGAGCAGGGATGCAGGCCGTTTCTTTACTGGAGTATCACGATTCGCGTCCGTTCTGGTCGTTGAGTTTCCCTCCGCTCGAGTTTGGTCAGGAGCTGATTGAGCCAGGACCGGCCACGCCTTCTGT
>JBLFXD010000694.1:0-4240 GCA_047611045.1 Planctomycetaceae bacterium
CGTCGGAAAAGTTCTTTCCGACGCAAAGCCTCAACTGAATCACCTATTGTGACTTCAGGGCGAGCAAATGCTCCGGTTCGTTAGCGACCGAATCCGCCGCCGCCGCCGCCAAATCCGCCGCCGCCGCCGCCACCTCGCCCACTGCCGTTACTCGAAAAGCCGCTCAGACTCTGACGGTAAGCGGCTTGGCCTTCGAGCTGCTCGTATCCGGGTGTCAGTGCCGGACCGATGACGACCTTGTTTTCAACGTCTTTCGCACCCAGCTCGATCAGAGTATGAACGAGCACTTCGCGACGACGTTGATCGAGTGCGGGGTCGTTGTGAACTGGAAAGCCGTGAACAGTGTCCTCGCGGCTGCTCATCGAACTGGACTCAATAATCACGGGATACCCGTTTTCGCCCATCCGAGCGGCTACCTGCCGAACATGGGACTCTCCCTGGCTGTTCAGCTTTGAAGTGTTCCCACGAAACTCATGTTCATGGATCACGAAGTCAGAGGCTTCAGCGTTTCCTTCCTGGAGCTTCCAGGCCTGATCGCTGTAGGCTCCAAGTGGTGTTGGGTCGATGGGCTGCATGTAAGCACATTTGTCTTTGCAACAGCCGACCGTCAGCAGGGCAAGTAACCCGCAAGTCGCTGTTGGCACCAGACGAGCCCGGTTCAGAATTGGCATTGTCTGTTTTCCTTATCTGATGGTGCCAGCGTGAAATCGTTCAAGTCACTTATCGGCACGGTACTGTGAAGTTGATCCAGTCGATGGCCCACTGTTCTTACTGAGTAAGTGTCTGCCATTGTTGAGAATCTGGTAGAGGTTACCTCAGCTTCAGCAATCAATTGACGCTACTTCGAAAATCCGTTGTCTCCGTGGACGTAGTACTGTTGCGATTGATCGATCGCCTGGAAGTCGTCCTTGCAGCGGCATTTGCGGCTCTTGAACAACGGCCAGACGGTGCTGCGATGATGAAATCCCGGTCGGCCTTCGATGTCTCCGTAGATGAAGAAGTCAACATCGTCCGGCTCGGTCACTTCCATGCCGGGGAGGATCGTTGGAGCCTCGTGAGATTCCATCGGGTGTACCAGTTCCGGGCTGACCAGAATCAGCAGTTCGGTCTCGTCTCGTGAAACAATTTTGGTTTCGAACAGTGGTCGCAGAAATTTTGTGTCGCCAAGCAGCGGAACTCTGGTTGAGTCGCCCCTCTGCTGTTCCTGCAACAGGCCGGCGATGGCCAGAACCTGTCCCTCACGCAGTTCTACGGTCGTGTTTACTGAGCGAGTATCGATCCCGAAAATTCCACCAACCGAGTTCGCCGAATTCAGAGTGCTGAAGCTGGGTGAAACGTTCAGACGAATCCGGTCGTGATCCAGGACCGTTGGGCTGAAACTCAGTTGTGTACCGAACCCCTTGAATGTTGTTGTCGAGGCTTGAGCACCACCGACTCCGACAACGGTCGGAACAGCAAACTGCCCACCTGAGATGAAGTCAGCAGTCTGACCGCTCAGAACAACCAGATTGGGTTCAGCCAGAATCTTGGCGTTGCCGTTGCCAGTCAGAGCCTTCAGAGCGAGCGAGAATGAATCGTCGTTGAACGTTCCAGTCGCCATGATGTTGCCGCTGCCGGCAAGGGCAGAACCCAGCATCAGGTCGCCGACATCGAAGTTGAAGTCAGCTCCGAGCTGTCGAATCGCTGATCGTTTCAGCTCGGCGATTCGCACTTTCAGCATGACCTGCTTCTCGCCCGGAATCCGCAGCAAGCTGACGACCTGAGCCGTAGGAAGCTCGCTGGCATCTGGAAACGGCTCAGCCGCTGTACCACCGTTGCCAAGTCCGAAGCCTCCACCCAGGCCACTAACAGGTGTCGCGTTATCTCGAAGAATCGACATGATCTTCGATGCTTCCTGCTCATCTTTAACCTGACCTCGAACGATCAGTTTGTCAGCGATTGGGATCAATTGAATCCGACTGTTCGGAAACATCTCATTGATCATTTCTTGAAGCTCGCCGTACTCAAGGCGACGGCGATCTTCGATGCTGTCGTCTTTTTCGACGTTGACAACCAGGCTCAAATGATGCGGGTTGTCTTCATCGCCGAGCCAGAAGGTGACAGTCGTACTGCCGGATTCCTTTCCGATCAGCTCGACTTCCCGAGTCCCGAAGGCAACGATCTCAATGATCGATGGGTCGGCGATCGCTGCCCGGAAGATTGGCTGCTTCATTCGCAGAATCTTCGAGCGACGAAGTGGAACGTCGAGCTCCGCTTCCTGCTGGACGATCTCGTCGACGAGACTCCCAACTTTCTCGGCCAGTTGCGATGACGCCACTGGCCGCACGGAGGGAAGAATCACTGGCGATTTCGACTGGGCAAATGCCGTGTGGCAACTCGGATCCAGCAGACCTGCTGCCAGAATCCCGGGCAACCAAAGCCGACCGAATGATTTACTCTTGAAAAGGCAAGAAAGCATCTTGGTTCTCCGTCCGTGGATTGAGCCCAAATTTGGTTGAGCCTTCCGTGGGGCCATCTCGTGAAGGTCTAAAACGAACGTCCCTGCCCGCTGACGTCGACATAGCCTCCGAAATGGCCACGTCCTTGACTGAAAAACTTCAGCAACTCGAAACATGATCGAAGTCGCGTCGTGTTTTCACTTCTTAAGTTTCTCGGTGAACCGGACACTGAAAGAACGAAACCCTCCAGGTTCCCAAACAAGGTTGTTTGAGTCTTCTCGCGCCGATCCTGCATTCGTTATCGGGTAGACCGATTGTGAAGACTCAACGGAATGGTGCGGATTCGCCACTCGTACGCACTCTGAGGACGCTCGCCCAGAGTAGGCAAGATGGGATGTTTTCGGGAATTTTTCGGGCGTTGGCTCGTCAACGGCCACGGAACTGACAGTTTGCCGGACCGTCGCAACTCCTTCCGGCGCCAAACGGTGACTCATTCTTCCAAGCCGAGCCGAGCAGCTAATCCGCCAGATCTTCGTAGTCATGATCGATCGGTCAAATCCTCAAGCTTTGCCTCGTTTCGCCGGCTGTCGTGGCGTGTCGTCGGATTCCGCGATCACCGTCGCGTCGCGTCAGAAATCCGACTTCCGTCGCCTTGTGAATGCAATACTCTTCCGGAGCGGTCGCAGCTTTGCGACAACGAAGCGAAGACCAGGCACCGAAACGACCGCCCTGATCCGCCAGCTTTCGACCATCGCGTCATCATCAAAAATTGATCCGGTAATGCCCATGCGACATCCAGATTTCACAACTTCATTTTCAGTGGTCCCGCGAGCCTTTTTGAGCCTGGGACTTGCTGGCGGCATGGTTATTGGCAGTTCGGCCACGTGCCTCGCACAAAACCCGGCGGCATCGCAGGTCGAATTCGACCCTGCGGCGAAATTGCCGATGGACATCATGAAGGGGACTAAACCGGCGACGATGGGTGACACCAAGTATGTCGGCGATGAAACCGAAACATTCGTCAGGATTTCTTCTGATTCGAATGGGCGTAAACCTACGACTGCGGTCGAGCCAGCGTCCTCAGCGAAACCCGAACCCGTTGCCCCTCCGACGAAAGAGACTCCCGTCAGTCGTGATGCACACAGGCCCGCCATCATCGCCCAAAAGCCGATTCTGGTCGTCGCGACACTGCCGGACTCAGGCGAAGTTTTGGGCAAAACGGTTTCGACAGGTACGAAGGAGCTGACGCCACTTCCGAAGGAGACATTGTCACAGATCGACCGGTTGACAACCCACCTTGTCAGTCAGAGCCGGGACGCCTGGCTGCGAGGCTTGATGGATCAGGCATCGTACGCAGCGTGGCTCGATGTGGCAGCGACGTCGCAGCTGCGAATTGCAACACATCAGGGTGACCGGAATCGAGCCCTGATCGTGCTCCGCGAGCAGGTTGCCTTATGGACGGAAGCGGCCAATCAGCTCGAAGCTTTTAACCAGCCCGCGGCCCGAGGCTGGGAAGCCGACCTGTCTCACTCGCGAATGATGGCTGTTCGGGCGGAGCTTCGTTACCGCACCGCCGCCGGCCGGAAGCTGACGAGCTACGACCAGCAGGCTTACTCACAGCTTGCCGCGCAACACCTCGACCTTCGCCTGCAGGACTTTCGAACGGGAACCGGCACGGCAGCGGCACTTCTGGCAGCAGCAAAGATGGTGGATGAGCAGATCGTCGCCCCGCAGCCGGCCAGCGAATCCGCCGGTTCCAACGCAGCTTTTGCAGTGCCAACCTTTCAGGTCGATCGCCCTTC
>JBLFXD010000695.1:0-4236 GCA_047611045.1 Planctomycetaceae bacterium
ACGTTTTTCGGAACACGTTTTTCGGAACACGTTTTTCGGAACACGTTTTTCGGAACACGTTTTTCGGAACACGTTTTTCGGAACACGTTTTTCGGAACACGTTTCGGAACACGTTTCGGAACACGTTGTTGAGAGTCGCTGGTTTCCCGCCTTCGCGGGAATGACGAGTGGGTGATGCGAGTAGATGCCGATCAGTAATCTACTAATCTGTTTTGAATCGGCGGGTACTGATACAATGATTCTTCGCCAGTCTTTGTGGCGAAACTTCGAGCAGCATTCTCAGGAACAACTTCTGGTGCAGACAGCATGTTGAAGATCAACGAGTCTGAATATCGGCTGTGCGATGGTGTGTCGCGGCGTGAGGCCATGCGCGTCGGGGGGCTGGGAGCGGTTGGGCTATCGCTTCCGCAGCTCCTTCAATCTCGCAATGTTCAGGCGGCCGGCGGATCGGGACTGGCATTTGGCAAAGCGAAGTCGGTGATTCTGTTCTGGCTGTCCGGAGGCCCTCCGCAGCACGAAACGTGGGATCCAAAACCGCATGCTCCGGAGCAGATTCGCGGCGGGTTCGGGACGATCGCCACGAAGACTCCGGGCTACTTCGTTGGCGAGCTGATGCCGAAGACCGCTCAACTGACCGACCGCATCGCCGTTCTTCGAGCGGTCGTGTCCGGCGACAACAGCCATTCTTCCAGCGGCTATCAGATGCTGACCGGAGTTCCGCACATCCCGCTCAGCCGCGAAAACGTCGTTTCGAAGGCTCCGAATCTGTGGCCATCACTCGGAGCAATCCTGCGAACTCAGCGGCCCGACCGTGGCGGACTCCCCGCTTCGATCACCCTGCCAAAACATATTGCGAACGTCGGCGAAATCGTCTGGCCCGGACAGGGCGGCGGCTTTCTCGGCCAGAAGTACGACCCCTGGCTTCTGACCTGCGACCCATCGTCGCCGGACTTCGCGGTTCCTGATCTGACGTTGCCGGAAGGAACGTCATCCGACCGCCTGTCTCGACGACGCAGTTTGCTCAATCAGTTCGACGATGCCGTACGGCACCTGGATAAGCAACGCCCGGTCGCTCAGTTCAGCAATTCAACGACTCAGGCATTTGACCTGCTGACCGGTGGCGGAGCGCGACGCGCGTTCAACATCGGCGAAGAATCCGACGCGACTCGCGACCGCTATGGCCGCTCGAAATTCGGACAGTCGGTTCTGTTGTCGCGACGGTTGGTCGAGGCCGGAGTTTCACTCGTTCAAGTCAACTGGCAGCAGATCGAAGGCAAAGAGAACAACGGCTCGTGGGATACTCATAAAGCTCACAACGCCAGCCTCAAAGACTTTCTGATGCCGATGATGGATCAGAGTTTCTCGGCACTGATCGAAGACCTCGAAGACCGAGGTATGCTCGACGACACTCTCGTCGCGTGGGTTGGCGAATTTGGCCACACGCCGAAGATCAATGCGAACGCCGGTCGAGACCACTGGGGCAGCGTCTTCTCTTGCGCATTGGCTGGAGGCGGCGTGAAAGGCGGAACCGTTCACGGCGAGAGCGACGCCCACGCTGCCTATCCAATTTCCGGCCAAGTCGCTCCGCGAGACATCGCCGCGACGATATTCCACTGCCTGGGACACTCCCCGGAAACAGTGATGCGCGACCAGGGTGGTCGACCGATGCCGATTACTCGCGGACACGTCATCGAGTCCGTGCTGTAAACATCGACGCTTTGGGCATCTGGCAGCCTGGCAAGTTCACTGATGCATGAAGGAAGTTCCGATGGCCGGACGCGTGCTGATGCTGGGGACGTTCGACTCGAAGGGCGAAGAGTACGCGTTCCTGCGAGACCGAATTCTGGCGTGCGGTTGCGATGTCGTCGCAGTAAACGCCGGCGTCGATGGCTCAACCAATCTCTTCCCCGTTGATGTCGAGGCTGACGCCGTGGCCGAGGCTGGCGGAAAGTCGCTCGCCACACTGCGCGAGAAACGCGACCGAGGGCACGCGATATCCGTCATGAATGCCGGTGCCGCCGTGCTCGTTCAAAAGATGTACGACGACGGAAAATTCGACGGCATCATTGGCATGGGTGGGTCGGGCGGAACAGGCATCGTCACTTCCGCCATGCGGATACTTCCGGTCGGGGTTCCCAAATTCTGCGTGTCGACACTCGCCGCTGGAGATGTCAGCCCGTTCGTCGGAACAAAAGACATCGTCATGATGCCGTCCATCGCGGACGTGTCGGGCATCAACCGAATCTCGCGAACGATCCTTTCGCGAGCTGCGGGCGCCATCTGCGGAATGGTCAATTCGAACATTCCCGAAGCCACCAGCGAACGACCGCTCATCGCCGCCAGCATGTTTGGCAACACGACGACTTGCGTCGATGCGTGCCGCGAATCGCTCAACAAAGCGGGATACGAAGTCCTCGTTTTTCACGCCACCGGCACCGGCGGTCGAATCCTCGAGTCCCTGGCGAATGAGAACCTTGTCGACGCCGTGCTCGACATCACAACGACCGAGTGGGCCGACGAGTTGTGTGGCGGAATTCTGAGCGCCGGTCCCGACCGCCTCGACGGCGCCGGAAAGAATGGGCTGCCGCATCTGATCGTTCCGGGCTGCATCGACATGTGCAACTTCGGCTCAATGGCCAGCGTACCGGACAGCTTCAAAACCGGAGACCGCAACTTTTACGAATGGACTCCCGAAGTCACTCTCATGCGTACGACAGTGGACGAAAATCGTCAGCTCGGAAAGATCTTCGCGGCAAAAGCCAACGCCGCAACAGGCCCGGTCGCGTTTCTGTTTCCTCTGAAAGGAGTGTCGATGCTCGATGCCGACGGAGATCGATTCTGCGACCGCGAAGCCGATCAGGCATTCTTCTCCGCCGTTCGAGAAAACGTCCGCGACGACATCCGAGTGGAAGAAATCGACGCCAACATCAATGATCCAGCCTTCTCCGCAAGAGCTGTCGAGATGATGCTTGAACTCATTGCGGCGTCATCGTAATCACGATTCTGGAACGCTGAGGGCGCTGAGGAAAACCAACGCAGAGATTTAAGGAGACCTCTCCGCGCCTCTGCGAGACCTCTCCGCCCTCTGCGTTCAAACTTTAAGAACATAGGAATAAGCAAAGTGGCATCACGACGCGAAGAAATCCTCGATCGACTACGAACTCTTGTCGCCGATGGAATCCCAATCGTCGGTGGCGGAGCCGGCACGGGGATCAGTGCGAAATTTGAAGAGGCCGGCGGGGTCGACCTGATCGTCATCTATAACTCCGGTCGATTTCGCATGGCCGGCCGCGGTTCGATGTCCGGTCTGATGCCGTACGGCGACGCCAACGCGATCGTCATGGAGATGGCGAACGAGGTGCTGACCGTTGTCGAGAACGTCCCCGTGCTCGCCGGAGTGTGTGCCAGCGATCCGTTCCGTCAGATGAAATGGTTTCTTCGTCAGGTCGAAGACATCGGTTTTGCTGGAGTGCAGAACTTTCCGACTGTCGGTCTCATCGACGGTCTGTTCCGAGTCAACCTCGAAGAAACCGGGATGGGCTACGACAAAGAAGTCGACATGATTCGACTCGCCCGCGAAATGGATCTGCTGACAACTCCATACTGCTTCAACACGACCGAAGCCGAACAAATGACCGCGGCAGGTGCCGACATCGTGGTCGCTCACATGGGGCTGACGACGAAAGGTTCGATCGGAGCGACAACCGCGAAGACGCTCGACAACAGCGTGAAAGAAGTTCAGGCGATCGCCGACGCCGCTCACGGAGTCCGCGACGATGTCCTGGTCATCTGCCACGGCGGCCCGATCGCGATGCCCGAAGACGCCGAGTACATCCTCAACCGAACCAACAACGTCCACGGCTTCTATGGTGCCTCATCGATGGAACGCCTGCCCGTTGAAACAGCCATCACAAATCAGGTTCGAGATTTCAAAGCGATCCGCTTTGCTCAGCGTTAAGATGCCCGATACAAAATGATTCGGTGGTCAATTGCACGACAAGAGTTGGCGCAAATCATTCTCCACCGTGAACATTCGCCCTTCAAATACTGAAATACCCTGGTGTAGCTCCTTGAGCATGGCTGATGTTTCGTCAGCCGGGTCGCGATGCGACCGTGAGGCGCTGCTGATTTCAGGGACAGGTCATTCTCTTATTTCCGGGATTGAATGAGCTGTTCGAACTGTGCTGGCGAGCGGTAATCCAGGGCGGAATGTCTTCTTTCGAAGTTGTAGTAGCG
>JBLFXD010000696.1:0-4220 GCA_047611045.1 Planctomycetaceae bacterium
GCTGATATGGCGAGAAGCCAACAGATTTCGGTGGTTGCTCAGCAGGTTGATGCGGGGGCGCGGCGAGGGAAGAAGACGCAAGGAAAGAGTGAGCGGATCGGAATCGCCACGGCGATGGTCTGCGATCATCCGGGGATTCTGAAGCCCGAAAAACTGCTCAGCTCCGCGGACGAGTCCGATCAGAATGCCACAGGACTGTGGCTGGCGCTGGACTGTCTGCAGGACCCTCACAACGTCGGAGCCATCTTTCGAACGGCAGCGTTCTTTGGAGTGAAAGGGATCCTGCTGACCAAAGACCGCTCGGCACCGATGACCGCAACCGTTTACGACGTGGCCGCCGGCGGCGTCGAAAGCGTGCCGTTTTGCCTGGTCCCGAATCTGGCACGTTCTCTGGAGACGGCCAAGAAGTCGGGCCTATGGCTGCTGGGCACGTCCGAGCACGAAGCGACGTCGTTCGTCGACGTCCTGCCCGATCGCCAATGGCTGCTGATCATCGGCAACGAAGAAAAAGGCCTCCGCCGACTAACGCTCGACAATTGCGACGTCGTCTGCGGAATCCCGCCTCAGGGCGACGTGACTTCGCTCAACGCGTCAGTCGCTGCCGCCATCATGATCGCCCGCCTGAGCCCACCGTCTTAGGTCAGGCAAGGCTACGAAGCGACTTTCAGCTGCAGCTCTTCGGCGTTCAGCGAGACGACGGCGATGCCCAGTTTGTCGGCGAGTGCCATTACGTCTTCCTGGTCGAGCATGATTGTCATGCCGCTTTCGACGGCCAGGCAGCGGCAGCCGGCTTCGTGCATGGTCTGAATCGTCTTGACGCCGATCGTCGGCACATCGAACCGCAGATCCTGCTGAGGCTTCGCGACTTTGATGATCGTCGAGGCGGCGCGGCGGCACAGTTTGCCGGCTCGTTCGATACAGCGGTCCGTGCCTTCGATGGCCTCGACCGCGACGACAGCCATGTCGTTAACAATGATCGACTGGCCGATGTCCAGGCCGCCCATTTGTTTGGCGATGTCCCAACCAAACCGAATGTCTCGCCATTGAGCGGGCGTCGGTTTACGTTGTGTTAGAAATCCGTGTTCCACGAGTAACTCCGGGCAGTATTCCAGGGCTGATCCGAATGTAATGTTGTCTCTTTCGAATTCTCGAATCACAGCAAGCAGGATCGTGTCGTCTCGTCGGTCCTTCGTGAAAACGTAGGTCCAGAGCATGTGAATCGCTCGCCAGTCCGGCACGAAATTCCAGAAGCGTCCCGGTGCGAACAGTTCGACTTTTTCAACCTTGCCAGCCATGACCGCATGGTGAGCGTCGTTCCGCAGACAGGAGCGGATCGCTCGCCCGACCTTGCAGACGGGAAACGAATCCCAGGAGTCGCACAGCGATTCCAGTTCGTCGTCGACCATTCCCTGAATGCCGACACCGTGCACGCTGAGACCCTGCGCCCGCGCAGCTTCGGCGAAGATAATGGGAAATCGACCGGCGCCAGCAATCAGTCCGATCCGTTCGCCGGGTTCCAGTTTGTTGTCGAGAGAAAGTACGTGCATTGTTGCAGGATTGGCTGCTCCACCGTTGCGGCGGAATCGTCTTGGTGATGCAGGATTGCGAATGTGCCGTTGTAGCACGATTGGAAGTGGAGACTCTGATCAGGCCGGCAAGTGTTATGCAGCCTCTGACTGATCGGAGCCGAGTCGTTCGAGTTCTGTGGTCAGTTTTGCGACCTGTTTCTGCAGAGTTCGGACAGTCGATCGCATCTCGGGAAGCTTGCCCTGAGCCATCACGATCTTAATCGTTTCGTCGATGCGCCGAGCCGGTGCTCCTGCCCAGGTTTCGCCAGGAGGGACGTCTTTGTGATTCCCGGAACTTGCCGCCAACGATGCACCGGCGCCGATTTTAAGGTGGTCGCCAACGCCCGCTTTGCCGCCGGCTCGGACGTAGTCTCCGGTGGTGCTCGAACCGGCGATGCCGACCTGAGAAGCGAACGCGTTGTGCTTACCGATTTCGCAGTTGTGAGCAATCATGACCAGATTATCGAGCTTGGTGCCTTCGGCGATGATTGTCGCGCCGATCATGCCTCGGTCGATTGTTGTGTTCGCTCCAATTTCGACGTCGTCGTGAATCTCGACCGCGCCAAGTTGAGGAATTTTCTCAAATCGCCCGTCACGGAATCGGTATCCGAAGCCGTCTGCTCCGATGACGGCTCCGGCGTGAATGATGACTCGGTTTCCGATCGTCACGTCGAAGTAGACGACCGTGTTTGCATGAATGGTGACGTTGTCGCCCAGCTTCGTGCCGTCGCCGATGTACGCTCCGGGGTGGATGTCGCAGCCAGAGCCGATGACGACGTCCTCGCCAATGAACGCGTTAGGGAAGACGTTTGTGTCTTCGGCCAGTGTTGCGGATTCGGCGATGACGGCCTGTGGTGAGATTCCGATGGAAGCTCGCGGACGATCGCTGCGGAACGATTTTAGCGCTCCGATGAACGCGTCCAACGCGTCATCCACGACAATGAATGTGTATTTTGTTTTCAGGTCGTCGGTCAGTTCTTCCAACCGAGCTCGGCTGATGAAGATTGCCGCAGCGTTTGCTTTGGCCAGTTCACGAGTCTTAACCTCGTCGGCCAGAAACGTGATGCAGTCCGGTCCAGCTTTGTCCAGAGCCAGCGCATTGGCGACCGCTCGATCGGGATCACCGAATACTTCGCCGCCCAAACTGGCGGCCAGTGCCCCCACTGTCGCATCCATGCGCGGGTCCTTCCTGACGGCAGTCAATCAATGTTGAATTGGCACCGTCGTCAGGGAATTTGGCCACAAATACCATGAGTCTGCCGACGGGCGCGTGTTTGTAGCCCATACTTCCAAAATCGATCAAGACGTGTTTACCATTCAGGCCTGTCGACGAAGTCGCAAATGGCGATGCCATTCTCGCTCGGTCGGCGATGCAGATATTGCTCTGCGAGACTCACTAACAAACAGCGAATTGGGCGGAAAATGGGCGTTCGGGGAATCCGTGGGGCAACGACGGTCGAGAACGATATCCCGGCAGAGATTCTCGAGGCGACTCGTGAAATGCTGGAAGAGCTGCTCCGTGCAAACGGAATCAGCGACTTCGAAGAGGTCGGCTCGATCATCTTCACAACTTCTCCCGACTTAACGTCGACGTTCCCCGCCGAAGCCGCACGAGCCATCGGCATGAGCCAGGTACCTCTGCTGTGCGCCTCGGAGATCGCGGTGCCGGGTTCCATGCCGCAGTGCATTCGAGTTTTGCTGAATTGGAACACGGACAAAAAGCAGAGCGAGATCGTCCACGTCTACCTCCGCGAAGCCAAACGCCTGCGCCCGGACGTCGCGTCCGCTCAATAAATTCGACCGAACCGTAGGGCATGTCGAGCGCAGCGCTGGCGTGCCGGTGATTGCCGTTTGTGTTTTGTTAGGCCGGCGCTTCGCTTGTCATAACCGACGGCCCGTGAGCAGAGTTGCAGAAGCCTCGTTGCCGGCACTCTGGCTCAGGGTTAGAGTTTCACCGGGAGCCGCGCGTCACTTGCGTCGGCCATTTGTGCGGGTCTTTTCGAAGTTCGGAGAAGTCAGGTGAAACGCCCATTCGTTTTCGGCGGAGTCGTCGCATCAGTTCTCGTCATTGCCGCCGTCCTGGTCGGGCCTGGTTCCGTCTCTGATCTGTTCGGACAACAGAAGAAGGCTAAGAAGCCGCCCAGCGTTGCCGCGATGCGCGCCTTCGAACTGCGAGAGAAGAAGGCTCGCGAGCAGTTTCTGCGAGACACTGCTCAACTGGCGAAAGATTACGAAGAAGCAGGCCTGTTGGAAAAAGCCAAGGCCCTGCTCAAGACAGTCCAGCGAGTCGACGGCAGCATCGCAGGCGTGAAGGAAAAGCTGGACACTATCGAAGAGACGATCCTTTCCGCCAACCCGTACGAGTTTCAGGTAGACACCGCCAAAGGCTGGGGCGAGCCCATTGCCCGGGTTGAGAAAGGGAAGAAGTTTCGAGTCGCCGCGAAAGGCTCGTACCGATTTGCCGTCCAGGAGACCGTCGGCCCGACAGGCTTCCCGTCCGACGATCCGCTTCGTCAGATGACCAAAGGAATTCCCAGCGGAGCACTCATGGCACTCGTGGTTCCACTGAACGATCGAGGAAAACCGGGCAAACCCGGTCAACCAGTCGAAATCGGAGAGGGCAAAGAGATCACGCCACGAGAGAGCGGTCTG
>JBLFXD010000697.1:0-4218 GCA_047611045.1 Planctomycetaceae bacterium
CTGTGTCGCTGGCGTCGGTGCGACGCTGATGGCAAGCAGCATGGCAATGGCTCAGGACGTAAGTCCGATCGACAACGTCGCGAATCCGGATCACGTATTCGCACAGACATCTTACAATCTCGCTGGCGAAGTCTGCGGAGCCTCTGGCTGCGGCGACGCTGGCTGCCGAACAGACGGCTGCTCTGGCTGCAACGACGGCTGCGACATGTTCGGCCTGCGTTGTGACCAGGAAGAAATTAACATCTTTGATGGTGTTGAAGTCGGCGGCTGGGCTCAGTTTGGTTACACGAGCGAGCAGACACTGTTTAACGGTGCCGGCGAAGATGAAGACTTCCAGCTCAATCAGGGCTGGATTTATCTGGAAAAGGCCGCATTGAGCGACTGTGGCGAGTGGGCGATGGGATACCGAGCGGACTTTGTTTACGGGGTTGATGCTCCGAACACTCAGTCGTTCGGAAACTCAGAGCCGCATTTCGACACCGACAATGGCTTCAATCGTGGAGCTGGATTCGGTTGGGCGATTCCTCAGCTGTACGTCGAAGCGACTAACGGTGACACAACCATCAAGGCTGGTCACTTCTACACGCTTCATGGCTACGAAGTGGTTACTGCCCCGGACAACTTCTTCTTCACCCACGCTTACTCGATGAATAACAGCGAGCCGTTCACACATACGGGGGCTGTTGTTACTCAGAGGGTCAGCGACGACACGGAAGTTTACGCTGGTTGGACTGCTGGCTGGGACACTGGTTTTCAGCAGCAGAACGATGGCAGCAACTTCCTTGGCGGCTTCAGCACTTCGCTGTCTGATGACGTAAGCTTTACCTACATCACTAGCGCCGGCAACTTCGGTGCGATCGGTGACGGCTATGCTCACAGTGCTGTTTTGGACTGGCAGATCGATGATCGGTTGAACTACGTCCTGCATCATGACCTGCTTCAGTCAGACGGTGGCAACGCAGCATCGATTCAGAACAACGATGTCGTCGCAATCAACCAGTACTTGATTTATCAGGTGAGCGATTGCGTCGGTGTCGGTGGTCGTGCTGAATGGTGGAAGTCGAACGGAACTTCGGTTTACGCCCTGACCGGTGGCCTGAACATCAAGCCACATTCGCAGATCACGATTCGTCCGGAAGTCAAATACGACTGGAGTCCGGGCGGACAGGTTGCTGCCGATGGAAACCTCGGAAACAACCTTGCACCGAACGTTCTCAACGGTTCGGAAGAGACTACCTTCTCGGTTGACGTGATTCTCACGTTCTAATCAGGAAGATTGTGATACGGCAAACTGAGTAACACAGCCGGCTGGTGCCTTCGGGGACCAGCCGGTTTTTTCGTGGCCGTGTTTCTGCCTGTAGTGGCGGGAGTTTGACCGAATCGCGAACCGGCGCTAGACTGGATGCGTCCGAGGCGAATGTCATGCCTCGTGACGAGTCTTTCATCCATTTTCGGTTCTCGGCGATGCTCACTTTTTCGGTACAGGTTCATTCTTCCGTTCGCCGGTCGTTCGCGATTCCGGTCGAGATTATTGTAATTACAGTCTCCTGAGGAGCGAATCTGAGGCAACGCTGACACAGAAGATCGTCATAACCCTCAGGTCGCGGGCCTGAGGGTTTTTTCATTGGCGATGGGCTCGCGCAGTCAGTTGGAGCGTGCCCCGGTCAGCCGAAACACAGTTCAGACAAGTAGTTAACCGGTTTGACGAATCTTCCGCAGGGCAACCCGCGACTGACTTTCGTCAGGTCAATACAGGACGGCACTTCATGGCCACCCGAATTCAGACGTACGACACCACCCTGCGAGACGGCAGCCAGGGGGAGGGCGTCAATTTCTCTCTTCAAGACAAGCTGATGATCGCGAGAAAGCTCGACGAACTCGGCTTTGACTACATCGAGGGTGGGTATCCGCTGTCGAATCCCAAGGACGAAGAGTTCTTTCAGCGTGCGGCCGACACCGACTGGAAGCACGCCAAAGTCGCGGCTTTCGGGATGACTCGTCGGCGCGGGATCGGGGCGGAAGAAGACACCGGCATGTGCGCCCTTCGAGATTCCAAAGCTCCGGTCATCACCGTCGTCGGAAAAACCTGGGATCTGCACGTCAATGAAGTTCTGCGAGTCGACGAGGAAGAAAACCTCGCCATGATCCGTGACTCTGTCGCGTTTCTGGTCGCGGAAGGCCGGGAAGTAATCTACGACGCCGAGCATTGTTTCGACGGCATTCGTGCCAACGAGGAGTTTGCTCTTAAGACGCTCAAGGTAGCCGAAGAAGCGGGCGCGTCGTTGGTCTGCATGTGCGATACAAACGGCGGTCGGCTGCCGGAAGAGATCGCTGCGGCGGTTGATTTGCTGCGTCGGGAGATCTCGATTCCCGTCGGCATTCATTGTCACAACGACAGCGACCTGGCGGTGGCAAACTCGCTGGCCGCGTTGGATCGAGGGGCGATTCAGGTTCAGGGCACGATTAACGGCATCGGCGAACGCTGCGGCAATGTGTGCCTGTTGAGCGTCGTCGCGAATCTGCTCCTGAAGAAGGAAGGGTACGACGCGTTGCAGGAAGGCTCGCTCTCTCATCTGGCCGAGCTGTCTCGCTACGTCTACGAAATTGCGAACATGAACTTTCGCAACAATCAGCCTTTTGTGGGGATCAGCGCCTTCGCTCACAAAGGCGGCATGCACGTCCACGCGATTAACCGAATCGCTGAAAGTTACGAGCACATTAAGCCGGAACTCGTCGGCAACGAACGCCGCATCCTCGTCAGTGAATTGTCCGGCCGATCGAACATCGTCGCCAAAGCCACGAAGTACAAGATCGAGCAGGACGGAGAGCTGATGACTTCGATCCTGCAGCGGGTCCAGGATTTGGAAAGCGTCGGGTACCAGTTTGAAGCGGCAGAGGCGTCGTTCGACCTGCTGATCAAAAAGGTCGCTGGCACGTACGAGCCAAAGTTCAAACGCATTCATCACCGAGTCAACGTCGAGTCGGCAGCAGACACTCCGGCCGAAACGGAAGCGACGGTCAAGTTGACGGTGAACGGCGAAGTGGTCCACGTCGTGGGCGACGGAGACGGCCCGGTGAACGCGTTGGACTCGGCTCTTCGAAAAGCGTTGCTGCCGGTTTATCCGACACTCTCAAAAATGCACCTTGTGGATTACAAGGTGCGAGTGATCAATTCGGCTGAAGGCACGGCTGCTCGCGTCCGAGTAGTGATCGAAAGTCGCGACGAGGATGCCGTGTGGAGCACCGTCGGCGTCAGCGAAAATATCATCGAAGCAAGCTGGCTCGCCCTGGTCGACAGCGTCGAGTACAAGCTGTTCAAGGACGAGGGAGCAGTCGCCGGTTAACCGCAGCGTCGAGGATCGGCTGTGGAAACGAGGGTGGCACTGGTTGCTTGCAACCAGTGTCGCGTAGCGACAAGAGAAGTTTCGCAGTTGATTATGAATTACCTCTTGCGGCTTCGCCGCACAGGTTGCAAGCAACCTGTGCCACCCAAAAAAGAATTAAGATATTCACCAAAGCATCGTCCAAGGTCGGCCCGACTTTCGGTTATGCAACCTCAACAAAAACCTGTTTCATAGCGTTACAGAATCATGAGCACAGAACTTCCTAAGCAGTATCAACCGTCTGAAGTCCAGAGTCGGTGGCTCGATTACTGGCAAGAGCACGGCTACTTCGATGCGAATCCGAATTCGGAGAAGCCGCCTCACACGATCATGATTCCGCTGCCGAACGTGACCGGTGCGTTGCACATGGGGCACGCGTTGAATGGCACGCTGCAGGATCTGATCACTCGCTGGCGGCGGATGCAGGGTTACGAAGCTTTGTGGATGCCCGGCACCGACCACGCGGGGATCGCCACTCAGGCTGTTGTTGAGCGGCGGATGTTTGAAGAGGAAGGTCTCACTCGGCATGACATCGGCCGGGAGGCCCTCGTCGAGCGGATTTGGAAGTGGAAAGACTCTTACGAGAAGCGGATTCTTGAGCAGTTGCGGCAGCTTGGTGCGAGCTGCGACTGGCGACGGACTCGGTTCACGCTGGACGAAACTTGCTCGAAGGCCGTGCGTCGGACGTTCTTTCGGTTCTTCAAAGATGGGCTGATTTTTCGTGGCAAGCGGCTGGTCAATTGGGATCCGCATCTGCAGACGGCGGTTGCGAACGACGAGGTCTTTCACGAGGAAGTCGACGGCCATTTCTGGACGTTCACGTATCCGGTGGTGG
>JBLFXD010000698.1:0-4216 GCA_047611045.1 Planctomycetaceae bacterium
CTTACAGGTTGGAAAGCTGCACCTCGTTCTGTACCGCTCCCTGGCTGGACAGGAGCGATACCGGACATTTCTCGGATATCAGGCTGAAAGTGAAACAGTGATCGGCAAGTTCACAAAGGCAGGACTCATTCAGGAACTTCTGATCGTGGAGTAGCGATTCGGCAATTAACCATCGCCAGACTGGCGTGCGGGTCGGACCGAATCTGAACCTGCACTCCGTGGCTGCAAAGGAGGCACGCTGATGAATTGCAAACTGAGAAACACCGCCCGCCTGACGTGTCTCGTAGTGATGGCGGCTTTGTTGTCGCCGTCAGCGAGCACCGCTGCAGAGAAAACACTGCCCAACACGCAGCCGCTGACGATCACTCAGCCGCTCGACGAATTCATGATCGACGGCCTCGATCGCTTCTGCCTGCGAGAACTCGCCGCCTCGCCCGCCCGTCGCGAGAAAATGTGGAAGCGCGATTTCAGCAGCACCGAAGCCTACGAGAAAAGCATCGCCCCCAACCGCGAACGATTCCGAGAATACATCGGCGCTGTCGACAAGCGAGTGACCGAGTCTGCGCCAGAGAATTTCAGCTTCGAATTGCTCGCGACGTTCAATCAGTCGGCAGTACTTGCCCGCTCAAACGACGTGACCGTCCATCGAGTCCGTTGGCAGGTGCTCGAAGGTGTCACCGCTGAAGGACTTTTGCTTGAACCCGAGGGAGTTAACGCGGCTGTCGTCGCACTGCCGGATGCCGATTGGACTC
Source organism: Planctomycetaceae bacterium (assembly GCA_047611045.1). Lineage (GTDB taxonomy): Bacteria > Planctomycetota > Planctomycetia > Planctomycetales > Planctomycetaceae > JABMPE01. Next base: position 753 of record JBLFXD010000698.1, read on the forward strand.
CCGAAGCGTTTTGCGGAATCGGTGGCGACGTTCCGAAGTCGGCTCAACTTCCCTGGCGACTTGCAAGCGAAGGCTGCCTGGTGGTTGTCCCGATGCTGATCAGTCGAAGCAGCGAATTTTCCGGGAGCCCCCACGTTGCCTACACGAATCAGACGCATCGCGAATTTATCTATCGGCAGGCCTTTGAAATGGGCCGGCATGTCATCGGCTACGAAGTTCAGAAAACGCTCGCCGCGATCGATCTTCTCGGCCAATGGATGAAGAGCCGGGAAATCAAAATTCCAGTCGGTGTGGCTGGTGTCGGCGAGGGTGGACTGGTCGCTCTCTATTCCTCAGCGATCGATTCCCGTGTGGATGCAACGATGGTCTCCGGATATTTCGGAACGCGAGAAGCCGTCTGGGAAGAGCCGATCTATCGAAACGTGTGGGGATTGTTGACCGAATTCGGGGATGCAGAACTGGCCGGACTTATTGCTCCGAGGCCACTGGTAATCGAGGCTTGCGGGATTACCGAGAGTGCCGGCCCGCCTGCTGCCGCTGCTGGTCGAAGAGGTGGGGCCGCTCCCGGAAAAGTCCAAACGGTGACACTCGGTTCGGTCCGTGCTGAGTATGACCGAGCGAATTCGATTTATGATCAGCTGAAGGCTGGGAAGAACTGCCAGTTGCATTCGAGTGGCGAAGGAGACGGTTCGGCAGGAACGCAAGCGGCGCTTCAGGCGTTCGCCGCAGAACTGGGAATCAAATCCGAGTTCAAGAATAAGGAACATTCGCTGACTATTGTTCCTGGTACGAAACTGGGCGCCGAATTTACTGACGACCGCCAGCGACGGCAGATCGACGAACTGCAGCGGCATGTTCAGGACTTGATGCGGCTCAGCCCGAAGGTTCGCGACAAGGTGTGGGCGAAAGGGGATCGGTCTTCGGTTGAGAAGTGGGAGGCAACTTCGGCTTCGCTGCGAGACTGGACTTACGATGAGCTCATCGGTCGCTTGCCCGAGATGAATTTGCCAATGAATGCGAAGAGTCGGCTGGTTCTCGACGAGCCTGAGTATCTTGGGTACGAGATCACGCTCGACTGCTATCGCGACGTCGTTGCTGGCGGCATTCTATTGCTGCCGAAGGATCTGAAACCGGGCGAGAAGCGGCCGGTGGTCGTGTGTCAGCACGGTTTGGAAGGCACGCCGATGGACGCGATTACCGAGGATCGTTCAGTTCGGTCCTGGAATTACTACAAGGGCTTCGCATCGGAGCTTTGCAAACGAGGCTTTATCACCTATGCACCGCAAAATCCTTATCGAGGCAAGGATCGGTTTCGGACGATTCAAAGAAAGTCGAACCCGCTGAAGCGGTCGCTTTTTAGCTACATCATCCCTCAGCACCAGCGAACGCTCGACTGGCTGGCCACGCTGCCGAACGTTGATTCTGATCGGATTGCATTCTACGGGTTGTCGTACGGTGGGAAGACGGCGGTTCGAGTTCCACCGATGCTGACTCAGGGTAAGGAACGGGTCGGATATTGCTTGTCGATTTGCTCGGCGGATTTCAACGAGTGGGTCAAGAAAAACGTCAGCAACGAAGACCGTTACAGCTATCTCTTCACGGGCGAGTACGAAATCTTCGAATGGAACATGGGGCATGTCGCCAACTATGCCGAGCTGTCATCGCTGATGGCACCTCGACCGTTCATGGTCGAACGCGGACACGATGACGGCGTCGCTCCGGACGAGTGGGTCGCCTGGGAGTTCGCAAAAGTTCGTCGCCATTACGTCAAGCTGGGCATCGGCGAGAAAACCGAAATCGAGTTCTTCAACGGCCCGCACTCGATCAACGGGCAGGCGACTTACCGGTTCCTGCATCGTCATCTTGATTGGCCGGAGCCGTCGACCAATTGAGGTTTAACGAAAAGAACAGTACGCAGAGTTCGCTGAGGACTCGCGGAGAGAATGGAGAACTCTCCTGTTGTCTCAGCGTTTTTCACCTCGGCGACCTCTGCGTTCAAAAATTCACCCAGAAAAAAATCAGGGAGTTGTGATGCTGTTTCGGTTGCTGCTTGCACTGATCGCTGTCTTCAGCTTGTCGAACTTCACCTTCGCGGCCAAAGCGGAGTCTCCCAACATCGTCGTGATCTTTTGTGACGACCTCGGGTACGGAGACTTGAGCTGCTTCGGGCACCCGACGATCAGGACTCCGAATCTTGATCAGATGGCGGCAGAAGGCGTGCGGCTGACGCAGTTTTATTCGGCGTCGCCGGTGTGCACTCCCAGTCGAGCGGCGTTGATGACCGGACGGCTTCCGATTCGCAGCGGAATGTGCAGTGACAAGCGGCGAGTGCTCTTTCCGAACTCCGGCGGTGGGATTCCGGCGAGCGAGGTGACTCTCGCTGAGGGCCTCAAGAAACAGGGTTACGCGACGGCCTGCGTCGGGAAGTGGCATCTCGGACACCTGCCGCAGTTTCTGCCGACAAATAACGGTTTCGATTCTTACTTCGGGATTCCCTACTCGAACGACATGGACCGAGTGAACGATGCGCCGCGAGGCAAAGCATCGTTCTGGGATCCGAAGGTCGAGTACTGGAACGTGCCGCTGATGCGCGATCTGGAGATCGTCGAACGGCCTGCGGAACAGACAACGATTACGAAGCGGTACGCCGAAGAGGCGGTCTCGTTCATTAAGAAGAACAAAGACGGAAAGTTCTTCCTCTACCTGCCGCACAGTTTGCCGCATGTTCCGCTGTTCCGATCGAAAGAGTTCGAAGGGAAGAGCCTGCGAGGTCTCTACGGCGATGTCATCGAGGAAATCGACTGGAGTGTCGGGCACGTTCTACAGACGCTGCGGGATTTGAAACTCGACGAGAATACGATTGTCTGGTTCACGAGTGACAACGGCCCGTGGTTGACCTTCAACGATCATGGCGGCACGGCAGGACTGCTGCGAGAAGGAAAGGGCACCACCTGGGACGGAGGGATGCGCGAGCCGAGCATTTGCTGGTGGCCAGGAACGATTCCCGCCGGGCAGGTGAGTGCAGAACTCGGCACAACGATGGATATTTATTCGACAAGTCTGGCGCTCGCGGGGGCCGAACTGGAGAAAGACCGAATCGTCGACGGCTACGACCTGGCAAAGTCGCTCAAGGGCAAAGAGAAAAGTCCGCGCGAGATCGTTTACTACTATCGAGGGACGAAGTTGATGGCTCTTCGAAAGGGGCCGTGGAAAGCTCACTTTGCGACTCAGGAATCGTACACGGGCAACAACAAACGGATCGAGCACGACCCTCCGGTCCTCTACAATCTGGAAGTCGACCCCTCAGAAAAATGGGACGTCGCGGAGCAGCATCCGGGCATCATCGCTGAGATCAAGGCCGCCGCAGACGCTCACCAGGAAACAGTCGTTGCCGTGCCGTCTCAGTTGGAGATTCCTCTGCCCGAATAGGGACGGAAGTTAAGCCTCGCCGCCAGTTTCATGGT
>JBLFXD010000699.1:0-4207 GCA_047611045.1 Planctomycetaceae bacterium
ATCGCACGTCTACACGCCGACAGTCTGAACAACGATCGCGCATCATGAAAGCGCACCGGCGTGACTGCTCGCTCGAAAACGATCCTGCCGCCTCAAACAACATCAGCCGGTGGCACATGATTTCGTTGGACGGTTAGAATTCTTCGACAGGACTGACAACTCCCCACCTCTCACCAGTCGTCTCTGCGGAGTCGACGCCTTCGAGCGAGTTCCTCATGTCTCACACTTTACGTGGCACGTTTTATCTGACGGCCGTGGCCCTGTTGATTTCCGGCGGATCGGCACTTGCTCAGTCCGACCTCGCGGCATCCGCGACGAAACTCGAAGTCGACAAGGGCATCATTGCAGTTCTGGGATTCTCTGAGGCGGACGCAGCTGACGTCGTGAAGCTGGCGTCAAAGGATGGCCGGCGCGTCTACTTCCAATCGAACGATGCCTCTGCCGTAAGCGCCGTGCGAACGTCAGCCGATAAAGCTCAGTTGCTGACCGTTCGAGTCTCGGTGGATGGCGGACCGTTATCGTCGATCCATCTCAGCGAGAATCTCGCCGACGGAGTTCTCGTGGCGGAAGCTGCCGCCGATCAGGTCTCCGACGCCGAAGTGTTGCGAGTTCTGCGACCGCTCGGCATCGCGATCATCGGGAACCGAAAGCTGACCAAACCGGTCCCGGCTGGCATCGACGACTGGAGTCACCCTTACCACGGGCCAGACAACAATCCTCAGTCGAACGATCAGCTGGTCAAGGGAGCGTTTCAGACTCAGTTCATTGCCGATCCAAAGTTCAGCCCGATGCCCGAGCAGACGGTGATCGCCGGCGGCCGCATCTTCAAAGCGATGGGCCATATCGCTCACAAGGCGAACCAGAATGAGATGCTGAACACGCTGCTCTGCATCAACGCTTACAACGGAACAATCCTCTGGCGACGACCGCTGCCCGAAGGGTTCATGATTCATCGCAACACGATGATCGCAGCAGACGACGCGCTTTACCTGGGTGATCACGAATCGTGCAAAGTCATCGACGCCCGCACCGGAGAGACAACACGAGAAATCAAGATCGGAGAAGACATCAGCGACGGCCCGACCTGGAAATGGATGGCCATGCAGGACGACATCCTGTTCGCGCTGGTCGGCAACCTGGAAATCAAAGTTGAAACGATGCGGTCCAGTCGGCGAGGCCTCGGCCACTGGCCGTGGGGTATGTGGAAAGGTCACGACTATAAGGATCCGCGGACGGCGTTCGGGCACGGTCGCACATTCGTCGCCCTGGATCGAAAAACCGGCAAGCGGCTGTGGCACTATCGCGACGACGAGTTCCTGGACGCTCGCGCGGTCTGCATGAAGAACGACAAAATCTACGTCTGCAGCCCGGAACATTTTCTGGCGTGCCTGGATGCGAAGACTGGAAAACTGCTCTGGCGAAACACGGACAAAGATTTGCTCGCGGCGATCGGCCCCAACGAAAAAGCTCAGCACTACATCACCGGATACGCGACGACGTGTTACATGAAGTGCTCGGACGACCTGCTGTTCTTTTCCGGGCCGCAGCGCAAAGAGATGGTCGTTGCGTCCGCGATCGACGGAAAGCTGAAATGGACGAACGCCGTCGGCAACCTGCAACTCGTTCTACGAGACGACGCCGTGTACGCAGCGGGGCCACAGAAAGTCAGCGGAATGCGGCTGGACTATAAGACAGGCAACGTACTGGCGAGCTTCCCCGCCCGACGCGCCTGCACTCGCGCGACGGGCTGTGCGGACAGCATTTTTTTTCGAGCTTCCGGCGGCACGGTTCGAGTCATGACCGAGTCGAACAAGGCAACTCACATCGCTCCAATGAGGCCGCCCTGCCAGGACGGCGTTTTGATTTCCAACGGGCACCTTTACTGGGGTCCGTGGATGTGCGGCTGTCAGCTTTCGCTTTACGGAAACATCGGTCTGAAGCCGGCGGGCGAATCACAGGAGCACAAGCACTTGTCGGGCGAGGATCTTTATGCCGACGCGCTGACCGTCTTCGGTGATCCGTCTCGCGTCCCGAGCCTCGATATTCAGAAAGCCGACTGGACGACGTGGCGAGGGAATAACGAACGCTCCGACAAGACACCAAACGCGTTGCCGGACGGAATCAAACTGGCCTGGCAAACGGAGATCAGCAGCACGGAGTTGCCTACCGCTCCCGTCGCAGCGGGCGGACTGGTCTTCATCGCTGACCGCACGGGCATCGTTCGCGCGATCGACAATTCCGGAAAAACCATCTGGAAGGCCTACACAGCCGGCCCTGTCTATTACCCGCCGTCGGTTGCGAAAGATCGAGTCTTTGTCGGCTGTGCGGACGGTCGCGTTTATGCCTTTGCAGCGAAGACCGGTCGACCGCTCTGGACGTTCCGAGTCGCGCCGCAGGATCGCTGGATCAGCGTTTACGACCGGCTGCTCTCTCGCTGGCCCGTCGCTGGCGGAGTCGTCGTTGACGACGGAACCGTCTACGCGGCGGCGGGGATCACTCACTACGACGGAACGTATCTCGTCGGCCTGGACGCGGTAACCGGCCAGCTTAAAGCTCACAACGATTCATCCGGTACTCTGTCCGAGCAGGTCGACAGCGGCATCAGCATGCAGGGAAATCTGCAGATCGTTGACGGAGAACTCCGGTTCCTCGGCGGCGGTGTTTACGAGACCGCTCGATACGACCTCGCAACGCTGGAGTGTCTGAACGAGCCGCGATCCGACGTCAGCTCTCAATTCCGGACAGCCTTCTACCCCTACTATCCGAGTTACGGAAAGTACGTTTCGCTGGAATACAAATGCGGCGACGGCAACACGCTCTGCCACGACGCCAGCTACGAAGGCAGTATGTTCGGCAATCTATCGCTGCAGACTCCGTTGCCGCCGGGAACGAAAGGGATGGTCAAAGACGCTGCCCGCGAGTTCCTCCGAAGACGGGGCCGAGGCGCTGCCGTCCCGAAAGATCTCTGGAAGGACAATGCCGACCGACGCTTCACAAGTTTCGTCGTCACCGAAGATCGTCTACTCGGCGCCGGCCACCCGGATGAAAAGCCCGACGAAAGTTTCCTGGCAGCAATCAACGTGAAAGACGGCAGCGACCTCTGGGTCCAAAAGTTGCCCGCTACCGCTGTCAAAGGCGGAATCGCCGTTGACGCCTCAGGAAAGATTCTCGTCTCTCTCGAAAACGGGCAATTGCTGTGCTTCGTTAATGCTGAGTAACAGAGACTCATCCTCCCATGAAACCGTAAGCCGTGGAGCAAAGAACATGACGATCCCTGGCTGGGGCAGATTGACACCTATCCAAGCAGCAATGGTGAATCTGGCGGGTCATGCCTTCAACGCCCCAGACGAGTCGCAAGAAGAAAAACGCAGGGCGATTGCTCACGGTCGGTGGGAGCTACAACGGTTGACGGGTGACGATTTCGGATTCGATCTCAGCAAATGGCACGAATACCTGATGCAAGAGGACAAATTGGGATATTGCCACAGCTATGGATGGAGTCGAGTGTTCCCAGCGGTTCACCAGGCCATCAAAGATCCTGAACGTCAACAACTGGTCGAGCAATTGGAAAAACCTCCAGAGAAACTTTCCAGCGAGGGACTCGCAGTCGCAATCGTAGAGGCGTTGATGCAAGAAGGGCTTCTAAATCACGGGTTGCAGACCGCAGTCCCCATCGTTCGATATGAAATAAAGATTCGAAAGATACTCGGTGAAATTTGACTCGCAGTAGCGATCCGCTATGGCGACGTCCATGAACTCATTTCGATGGTGCAAACACAACGCCGCTTGATATTCCTGTCCGTCTAGCGTTTCTGAGAAGCCGGCGGTAGACTGCCGGTTCGATTCAGTTTTCTCTGACGGAAACTGACTCAAACTGATCGGATAAGCGAGTAATGCTGTTCAAATTTAACGAATGGCGTTTTCCGATCGAACGGGTGATGAGGCAGAGTTGGAATCTCTTGCAGCCTGTTTAACAAGGTGACGACGCTCAAGTCGCTCACTTCTGCTGCCGACCATCGGTTGAGTTGACCGCTTTGGAAAAGCCGCTGGCGTCGTTGTGGACGCAATGAATTCTGTGACTTTCTTGTTTGTCCAGAATTCCTGAGTAAGCGGAGTTCGCTTTTCAATTGACGTCAACCACGGCCCACTACCACCGAAGAATCGGTCTTTAGACGAATCTCGGTCGGTGCTTTCCGACACTTTCTGC
>JBLFXD010000700.1:0-4206 GCA_047611045.1 Planctomycetaceae bacterium
CGCCGACATGCTTGGTGAGCAGAAAGTCGCCGCGCTGGATTTGGCCGCTCGCTACACAGAAATGGGCGACAGTCTGAAAGCTGTCGTCAACGAGCGAATTGACGACGAGTACGGCCTCGAAGTCACCAACATGATGATCGTCAACGTGTCGCTGCCTGAAGCCGTCGAGAAGGCACTCGACACTCGGACGAGCATGGGCGTCATCGGCGACATGAACAAGTTTCAGGCCTACCAGATGGGCAACGCCATGCAGGCCGCCGCTGAAAACGAGGGAGGCGGCGGAGCATCCGACGGCATGGGGTTAGGAATGGGTTTCGCCATGGCCAACCGCTTCATGGGCGGAGCCGGCAATCCCATGGCCGGCGGAGCGGCACCAGCGCCCGGTTATGCAGCTCCTCCACCGCCGCCACCTCAGCAGGCGTTCCACGTTGCGGTTGATGGTCAAACTCAAGGACCATTCACCCCGCAGCAGATCGCTCAAGGCGTCAGCTCCGGACAGGTCAGCCCGACAACGCTCGTCTGGACGGCAGGCATGGACGGCTGGAAAGCCGCCAGCGAAGTCCCACAACTCTCGGCCGCCTTCGCCCAGAAACCTCCCCCACCGCCGCCGCCGATTGGGTAAGGCAACTGGCTGGCGCGTGGGAGCATCGATTCGCGTTTGCCGTGCCACCGCACCCCAGGCTTTGGGTTGGAGTCCGGGCTCTCCACACGTCAGAATGAGTTCTGTGAAATGATCGAAGAGTCAAACGTGGAGGAAAGACCGTGACGCCAATCGCCAGGGAATTGCTGGAGAGCGCGCTCAAACTGCCCGGCTCAGAAAGAGAGGCCCTAGCAGCCAGCCTGTTCGAAAGTCTGGAACGCGAGCAGGACGGGCAGGAGTCGGATGCCGCTGCCGTGCAGGCTGAGTGGAATGAAGAGATCAGCAAGCGCATCCATGAACTGGACTCGGGACAGGTCACGACGATCCCCTGGTCAGTAGCGCGTCGAATGATCCAGGGCGAGCAGATTGATGATCCCGTCGGAAGTTAGGTTTCACCCAACCGCCGTCGAAGAAGCGACCGAGGCACGTCGCTGGTACTTCGAACGTAGCCACACCGCCGCAGTTGCCTTTGACGAAGCACTCGCCCTGGCCGTGCAACAACTGGCCGATCATCCAAACCGATGGGCAAGATATCTGCACGGAACTCGACACATTATCCTGCAAAAGTTCCCTTACGTGATCGTGTATCGAGTGCTTGACTCTGCTGTTGAAATCGTTGCGGTTGCTCACGAAAAGCGACGACCAGGCTATTGGAAATCAAGAAGCAATTGACCGAGCCTTAGTCATCTCGGTTTTGATGGAAAACTCAATGTCCGAAGAAAAACCAGGCGAGCAGGTCGGCGAGGGCAAAGCTCGAGTCTTTCCGTGTGAAGGCTGTGGCTCGGACCTTGAGTTCCACATTGGGCAGCAGGATCTGAAATGTCCGCACTGTGGGTACGAAAAGCAGCTTGAGTTCGCCGACAACGCAACGGTCGCCGAGCAGGACTTCCAGGCGATGCTCGTCAAAATGCGCGAGCATCACGACAAAGACCGGCAGGACGAGTCAGGGCAAAGCGAAATCAGTTGCGACTCGTGCGGGGGCACCGTTGTTTTTCAAGGAGCTTTAACGAGTACCGAATGTCCGTTTTGCGCGTCGCCGATTCAGCTGGAAGACGTCCACGACGCCGAGCACCGGGTCCCCGTCGACGGCGTGCTTTCCTTCCGCGTCGAGAAGAAGGTTGCATCCGAGAACCTGAAAGCGTGGGTCGAATCCCGCTGGTTCGCGCCGAACGAGTTCAAGCAGCGAGGCGTGCAGGGAAAATTCAACGGTGTCTACACGCCATTCTGGACGTTCGACTCAATGACGTTCACGAGGTACTCGGGCGAACGCGGCGAGCACTACTACGAAACGGTCAAAGACGGCGACGAAGAAAAGCAGGTTCGGCGCACTCGGTGGTGGCCGTCGTCGGGATCGTTCGATCGCTTTTTCGACGACATTCTGATCCTCGCTTCAGAAGGTCTGCCTCGGCGGCTGATGGACAAGCTGGCTCCGTGGCCGCTGGAAAAATGCGTCCCGTTCACTCAGCAGATTCTGGCCGGGTTCTACGCCAGAACCTACGAGTTAGAACTCGAACCGGGATTCGATCAGGCACGAGACCAGATGGAATCTGCAGTCAACGCCGAAGCCAGACGACGCATCGGCGGAGATGAACAGCGAGTTCATTCATGTAAAACTCAGTACAGCGCCGTCACGTTCAAGCATCTCCTGCTGCCCGTCTGGCTGCTGGCTTATCGATATAACGGCAAGGCATACCAGGTCATGGTCAACGCCGCGACGGGCGAAGTGCAGGGCGAACGTCCCTGGAGCTGGGGCAAGATTCTGTGCGCCGTTGCAGGCGTTGCGGTCACCGCAGGCGTGATCGCATTGCTGAATCGCTGAATCGCTGCCAGGATTTGTCTGAACTGTGAGACCACCCACCGAAACGAGCCAACGTGATCAGCGTTAATAGTTGACCGTTACGGAAACTCCCCCACAACTCCGCTTCGCCGGAAGTTAAGGTCCGACTGAAGCCCCGCCTGACAGAGGTCGCTTATGAAATCTTCATTCCGCTTCGTTTCGTGCGCGACGCTCTGCGCAATTCCCCTGGCAATGTTCACACTTTCCGGCTGCGGCGACGCCGAGACCGTTGAAGAAACAACAACCGTCGCGCCGGCACCGCCGGTTAGCGTCGCCCCGAGCACGGACAATCAACAGGCCGCCGCAACTGGCGACATGCCAGCCTTCTCAGACGAACCCGACTTCAGTGATGCTCCACCAAAAGCTGACCAGCCACCAGGCCTCGCCGACTTAAAGATTCCCGATCCTGACGGTCCTCCAAGCCTCGATCCACTTCGGCTGCCAGAGCCGGCACCTGTCGATGAAGCTTGGCGTGAAGAATGGATCACCAGTTTCGAAGAAGCCAAGGCGAAGGCTCAGAAAGAGAACAAGGACATCCTCGTTAACTTCACCGGAAGCGACTGGTGTAGCTGGTGCATTCGACTCTCGCAGGAAGTCTTCAGTCAGCCGGAATTCGCCGCGTACGCGAAGAAGCAGTTCATCCTCGTCGAAGCAGACTTTCCGATGAGCCCAGCCGGGCAACCAGAAGCGATCGATCCTCAGCACCAGGAAATGGCCGACACGTACGAGTTCCAGGGTTTTCCGACGATCATGCTGTTCGACAAGGAGGGACGGCCGTTCGCTCAGACTGGATATCAACCGGGAGGTGCCGAGGCGTACAACCCACATCTTGAGGAATTTCGACTGGCCCGCGTCGACCGCGACACCGCCATCACTGCCGCCGGAAAGCTCGAAGGTTCAGAACGAGCAAAGAAACTCGACGACGCACTGGGCAACCTGCCTCCGGACTTGCTGCTTCCAGCTTACGAGTCAGTCGTCGAAGAGATCATCAAACTCGACGCCGACAACACAGCAGAACTACGCAGCCAGTACGAAGACCAACTCACGAATCACCAGTTCATGGTTCGGGTTGAGGCCATCAATAAGAGAATCCCTGGCTCGGAAAACCCCGATCCAATCCTTGCTGATATCGCCAAAGTCGCCAAGGAGTTCGGTGGCGATCCGGGACGGTTCTTTATGACGACTATGTTTCAGATCAACGTGCTGAACTACTTCGACAGAATCGACGACGCTCTTGCAGTCGCCACGACAGCCCTGAAAAACGATTCGCTTGAAAACGATAATCGAGCCAACCTGTTCATGACTCTACTCCGCATTCTCAACCAGGCGGAACGCCAGGAAGACGCGCTCGAAATCGCGAACGACGCTATCTCCCACTTCAAGGGCAACGATGCATTGACCATGCAGTTTATGATCGCCCGAGCCGACTTCCTTTACCGGCTGGATCGGGTGGAAGAAGGCAGACAGTCGATTGCTGACGCTCGGAAAGTTGGTGGAGCGGCAGCCGCTTTCCAGATCGACCAGATCGAACGGGAAATCTTTGGAAGCATCTCCAGCAGCGATTCGCCACCGACTGACCTTTCGGAACCGGCGACGCCTGCTTCAGCAGAGAAATCACCTGCAGCCACCGAGCCGGCTTCCCCGGAAGAAGCCGTCAGGGCAGGCGACGAAAAGTAGCAAACTCTGCGAGCTGCGAATCCGCATACGCAATGAGGCCGCGAAGAACATA
>JBLFXD010000701.1:0-4203 GCA_047611045.1 Planctomycetaceae bacterium
GCGGCGTCAATCGCGCCCACTGACACCTCAAGCTCACCGACACCTCAAGCTCACCGACACCTCAAGCTCACCGACACCTCAAATCGTGATCAATTCGCCCGAGGCACGCCCCCGCCCGGCTCGGTCCCGATTTCCCACCAGCGCGCTGACCCTCCCCGTGTGAGCCCCACCGCTGCAGAATCCCACCGCTGCAGAATCCCGCTCCCCGACCCAAGCCTCAATCTCATACCCGATACTTCAACGAGCCCCATGGTAGCCCGCCTTTCGTAAACAGATACTCACAAAGGAGATAAGCAAAACAACCGATAAGCCATCAGTCGACATCGACGAGCCAGCGTCAAATAACGCCGGAATCGATCCCGCCACCTACTTGTCGAAATTCCGTACACTCTGCGGACGCGCATTCCGGAAAAAACCAAAAGAAAAACAGAAATGCCCTCAAGTTCCCCAGCCGCCACCGGATCGAAACCGGACGCCAGCACTCGAAAACTGCGAGGGATTCTGACTGAATCCTCGCCAACCACGCCCGACACCTTCCGAATTTCCCAACCGCTGCTGCCGGACCGGACTTCGTCAGGCAAGGTCAGAGAGAACGGGTCAGCAAGGGGAAAAGTTTGTGGTGAAATTTCCTTGCCCCGAGTCTCTCACTGTTTCTCTGAGCGAGTCTCGACATACTCTCGACGATTCACAGCAAGCTGAAACCAATTCAGGACTCAATGTGACGACTAAGAAAACATTTGCTGACTTTGGCCTCGTGAAGCCGCTCGTAAAGGCGGCGGCGGCGGAGCAGTACCACACGGCGACGCCCATTCAGGAAGCGGCGATTCCGAAGATCATGATGGGGCGGGATATTCTGGGAGTTGCTCAGACGGGCACGGGAAAGACGGCCGCGTTTGCGTTTCCGATCCTGCACCGCATCAGCAAAGAGAAACGCCCGATGAGTACGCGCACTCCGCGAGTGCTCGTGCTGTCTCCGACGCGTGAACTGGCGACGCAGATTTCCGAACGCTTTCTGGCGTACGGCAGGAAGATGAACCTGAATCTGATCACCGTCTTCGGGGGCGTGAATCAGAATCCGCAGGTCAGAGCACTTCGAAAAGGCGTGCACGTTCTGGTCGCCACTCCGGGCCGTCTGATCGACCTGATCAATCAGGGACACGTCGAACTCGATCGGCTGGAGTTCTTTGTGCTCGACGAGGCGGACCGGATGCTCGACATGGGCTTCCTGCCTGACCTGAAACGAATCGTCAAACAGCTTCCTCCGAAACGGCAGTCGCTGTTTTTCTCCGCGACGATGCCGCCTGAAGCCGTCGAACTGGCAGACGAACTGCTCCACAAGCCCGTTCGCATCGACGTCACGCCGGATGATCCAGGAACGTCAACCAGCGACCTCGTCGAACAGAAGGTGATGCATGTCGAATACCCAAAAAGGATCTCCCTGCTTACTCATATTCTGATCCGCCGCCCGGTTGGCCGAGTCCTCGTGTTTACGCGTACGAAACACGGAGCCGACCGCGTCGCCAAAGATCTGAAGAAACGTGACATACCGACAGAAGCCATTCACGGAGACAAGTCTCAAAACGCCCGAACCCGAATCATGAAAGATTTCAAGAAGGGCAAGACACTGGTGCTCATCGCGACAGACCTGGCCGCGCGCGGCATCGACGTCGACGGCATCTCCCACGTCATTAACTACGACATGCCTCACGACTGCGACTCCTACGTGCATCGAGTCGGTCGAACTGGACGAGCGGGCCAGGAAGGCGTCGCATTGTCATTCTGCATGGCCGAAGACATCGACCAGTTGCGGGCCATCGAGCACCACATCCAGCGGAAAATCGAAGTCGACGCCGAACACCCCTACCACGTGCCGGGCCTGGAAGAACTGACCGAGTCACCGCCACCATCACACCGCCGCAAAGAAGGCCACTCTCAAGACGGCCCCGGTCGGTCGCGATCAGACGGTGGGCGTTCCTGACCCGCTGAAAATCGCTGACCGGTTCGGTACGATCGTTGGTGTATTGGCGGCTCAGCTTTAACAGCCCTTTAAAAAAGTGTGCCACTGGCTCTGCCAGTGCGGGATTTCCTTAAACGCCGATTGCAAACAGCACTGGCAGAGCCAGTGGCACACGTTGAATGCTTGAGTCAGTCGTTCTTCAACAGCCGTTAAAGTGTCGAGCCGTTCCCTTTGTCTTCTGAGGTTGCGCGACGTGCGAATTCTGCTCACGCTTTGTTTCCTGCTGATTCTGGATGCGCTGGCCAATCGCGCGTCAGCATCGTTCGAAACCGAAGTCAGGCCGTTTCTGGAAAAGTATTGCGTCGACTGTCACAGCGGCGGCGAAGAAGCCAAAGGAAAAGTCGACCTTTCGACGATGACTTCGTCCAACTTCGCAGAACGATTCGAGCATTGGGAGTCGGCAATTCGTCGGGTCAAGAGTCACGAGATGCCGCCCGAGGATGCTCCGCAGCCGACCGAGAACGAACGCCAGAAACTCCTGAGTTGGTACAAGGCTCAGGTCGATTCCGTCGAGGCTCATCCCGGGTACTTCACTCCGCGTCGCCTATGCGCCACCGAGTATCGCAAAACGCTGCGATCTCTGTTCGGGTTTGAACTGGAAGTCGCGATCATCGAAGCCGAACAAACGGTCGCTGAAAAATCGCTCGTCATGAAACTGCTGCAGACCGACCCGCCCGGAGCCAGCGGCTTTCGCAACGACACTCACGGCAACCCGCTGACAACGATCCTGTGGGATCAGTATTCGTACATCGCGGACGCTGGTCTTGAAGAGTTGTTCTCGCAGAAACGTCGAGGCTTGCTCGAAGAAATCACCGGACAAATTCCGTCGACAGGCCTTCAACTCGAACACGCCGAGAAGCTGATTCGATCGTTCGTTCCGCGAGCGTTTCGGCGAAGCGTTCCGGAGTCAAAACTCGTCGAAATCATCGACGCCGTGAAACAAAACAGCGACGTTGAAACAGCTCTGAAGGTCGAGCTGAAAGCCGTGCTGATGTCGGCAGGTTTCATGTTTCGCGGGCTGATGATGGAGGGCGAAGCTGGCAAACAGCAAACGGTCGACAGCTTCGAACTCGCCGAACGACTGTCCTATTTCACTTGGGGAGACATGCCTGACGGTGAATTGTTCGAGCTGGCTTTAGCTGGCACGCTCGCAGAACCAGAAGTCTTCGCGGCACAGATCAAACGAATGCTTGACTCGCCAAAGTCGATTAACCTGGCTGACGACTTCGCAAAGCAATGGCTGACGCTCGACCAGATCGCCAAACAGTCAGTCAATCCGCCCCAGGCGGAGGCGCTTCGATCGCAGCCGATCGACTACATGCACCACCTGTTCGTCGAAGACCGCCCGCTGCTCGAATTGATCGATTCAAAGACGGCGTTCGTCAATCCGTTCACCGCGAAGTTCTACGGAGCCGACTCGAAGCAAATGATGCGGTACCGCAAGCAGAAAGGCATCGAGGTCGAGATTGTTCCCAACCAGAAAATCTCGCTCGTACAGACAAAGAATCGTGGCGGGATTCTTACCATGCCGGGCATTCTGGAGATGAACCGCGGGCCGGTGATTCGAGGAACCTGGATACTCGAACGAATCCTTGGCGAAGAACTCCCCGAACCGCCAGCAGACGTGGGGCAGATTCCGGCCAATCCTCCTGGAGAGAATCTTACGTTCCGTGAACGGTTCGAAATGCACCGCAGCAAGGCCACGTGCGCGATCTGCCACGACAGGATCGATCCGTTGGGATTCGCGCTGCAGCGGTACGACGGTCCAAACTACAAACGGGAGTCCGACGTCGACACGACCGGACAGCTTCCGACGGGAGAGTCGTTCGAAGACTTCGCAGGCCTGAAGCAGATTCTGGTCACGTCGCAACGTGAACCAGTCATTCGAAACATCGTACAACGCACGCTGTCCTACGCACTTTGCCGTAAACTGGAGATCTTCGACCGCCCCACAGTCGATAAGATTGTTGACGATCTCGTCGCCTCAAATGGCACCTACCGTGACCTCGTTCACCAGGTCGCAACGAGCCTTCCGTTTCAACAAACGGTCATCAGGAACTGAGCATGAGCTGGAACATCGATCGCCGCACGTTTCTTCGAGGGACCGCTGGAGCTGCGTTGCCATTGCCGTTTCTCAATCTGATGTCGGCGTCGGCCAAAGAATCGGCGACTGAGAAACCGCCCGT
>JBLFXD010000702.1:0-4201 GCA_047611045.1 Planctomycetaceae bacterium
CCTTCGAGCTGTCCCAGATCCTTGACCTCAAACATCTCGTCGAGATGTTTTGCGAAATCGCGGAAGTCTGACAGACCAAACGAGACGAACAGGATGTCTTTGACGTCTTTGTCCTGGTCGGTGACCGGCAAACGCACCGCGATGCGGCCTGTTCCGAAGACCGGAATGCCGGCGAACATGGATTCGTGAGCGTAGGCTGCCGGCTGAACGACGGAGACGTTTTCCATGTCTTCCTTGCCGAAGAGCCGATACCCCGCCGCCGGCAGGTCGAGGATTTCTTTTTCGAGACGGAGATGGTCCTGCATCTCGGCTCGCAGGTCATCCAGTTTCTTCTTGTTCTTCTCTCCGGCAAACAGGCCGGCGCCTTGCTTACCGTTGGTGACGACGATGATCTTGTCCGTCGTGTATCCGAGGTCGACTTCCTGAAAATCTTTTTCAAGGCTGCCGGGCTTGAGCTTCAACTTGGTCGGGTCGACCTGGTGGAGCCGCATGTCGAGCATCCAGCCGGTGTACGCGCTTTCTTTCTTCTGCTCGAGTTCGGCCTGTTCCTTCTTCCGCTTTTCAGCATCCCAGTCGATACCCGGCACGTGAAAGAAGGACTTGCAACGCGGGCACCGTCCGGTCTGTCCTCGATGCCGGTCTTCCACCTGGATGCGGTGACCGTTCGGGCAGAAGACAAAAACGAATCCCGGCATTGCCTGACGTTCGCCAGTCGCGCGTTTTTTGCGTCGCCCCTTCTGGCGAGCTTTCGCTTCGTTTTCTTCCTGCAGCGCAATATCCAGAAGCGGATCGCCGGTCGACTCAATCGGTGCCGACTCTTCCTTCGGTGGAGCCGCTGGAGCTTCCGCGTCGGCCGTTGCAGCCTCGGGCTCTTTGTCGATTCCAGAATCAGCGGGTGTCGGTGCCTTTGATTCAGCCGCCGGCTCGATCGGGGCTTTGGTTTCAGCCGCCGCCGGAGCCTCCTCCGATTTGCCTTTGATCGAGTAGACCTCTTCCGGTGTTCGCGCCGCCTTTGCGGCCGAAGCCTGCTCGGCCTGCGCCTGAGCATGCTCTTCCTGAGTGATCATGTTCAGGCCGTCGGCGAGTTCGAAGTCGTCGTCCGTCGTCTGGAATGAGCCATCAGTCATGCCAGGCAAGGGGTCGTCGACCGGAAGCTCGCTTAACGTTACCTGCTGCGGAGCGTCCAGCATCTTCTGGTACGACTCGGCGATGTCTTCTCGCAAGAAGCCACCGCAACGCCAGCATCGGACAAGACCGTTTCGGACGTTCTCACCACAATCCGGACATGCCACTTCGTCTGCCGCCCGCTCGACAGCAGGAAGGTCAGACGCGACGGTGTCTGCAAGCTCTTCCTTCATCACATGCTTGCAGGTCGGGCACTGGATCGTGTCGCTCAGAATGAGCGACTTGCAGGACGGGCAGGAAATAATCGAGACGCTCATCGGAAGAGCTTCCTGATGCAGGACAGGCTTGTGAAACTGCCAACGTTTCGGTTGAAGTCAGTTGCCGGGCGTTTGCGATGGAGATTGCCGACGGATGACGAAATCGGTGACAGCGTAAATCTAAGCGACGAGATAAAAATGAGTCGGTCACTCTAACAGAGGATTTCTCCAATTTCAGCCCGGAACCGTCTTCATCGGCCCGCAAGTGAAATGCCGGACCAGACATTTCCGGACAAGCTGTCAGAATGCTGACGTCGTTGCACGGTCGACCGATGCCCCAAATCGGCGTAACTCCGTCACGGTCGGGCGATCTCACGTTTGAGGTTATTCCGAACGAAGCCGCGTTATCATTGTAGCCGCGTGCGGTTTCGAAGCGTGCGGCTTCGACGGATCGCTCGTCAGGCTTCAACCAGATTCAGCAGTTCAACTGAGGATGCTCGCTCGATGCCTACTGCGATTGCCTTCGATTTTGAAACACGAGTCGACCGGGACATTGACCTGGACGACGTCTCCGCCGCTCTGAAAGACGGAGACTTCTGCTGGGTCAACCTGACAGGCGAAAACGTCGTCAGAAAGGCCGAGTTTCTGAAACTCTTCGGCGTTCACGACGAAGACGCAGACACTCCCGGAGTCAGCCGATTCGTTGCCCAGAAAGACTGCATCCAGTTCAGGCTGGTCGACACGCAGATGACGGACGGGCGATTCTGCAAGTCGCCGGTGACGGTCTATTTTGGTCAGAAATTCATGCTTTCCGTGCATAAAGAGCCCGCTGCTTTCGTCGCTGGCACGCTGAACTCGTGCAGGGACAACTTCCGGAATATCGCTCTCTCGCCGGGTTTCCTGCTGTTCGAACTGGCCGACCACCTCACGCAAAACTACACGGGTCTGGTCCAGACATTGGCCACGAAAACGCAGGAGATCGAATCGGAACTCTTCAACGAGGACAACGACGATCGCATTTTCACGGTCGTCGCCGGTCTGATTCGATCAATCCTCGAGTTCTACAAAGTGATTGTTTCGTCGCGCGAGGTACTCCACGATCTGGCGACCAGGCTCTCGCCGTTCATCCCGGAAACGACGCAACCGTACCTCGAAAAGAAAGCGGCCCTGCTCGATCGGCTCAGCGTTGACGTCACCACCGAGCGTGAAATTCTGTCCGAATCCCTGCATCTTTACATGGGAATCGTGACACACCGGACGAATGCGCTGCTGACTCGGTTGACGGTGGTCGGGACGCTGTTTCTGCCTCTGACATTCATCGCGGGCGTCTACGGCATGAATTTCGACGTGATGCCGGAGCTTCACTGGAAGTACGGTTACCTCACGTTCTGGATCGTGGCTGGGGCAACCGCGGTCGGCCTGACGGCCTATATGCAGCGGAAAAAGTGGCTGTAGTCATCGAATCCTGCCGATTATTCGGGTGAAGCGATGCGACGTCCAAATCCATTCCCGATCGATCCGGGTTCACAGGCCCCTCGGAAGAGACTCGATTTTCGTCGTAAGTTACTTGCAGAACATATTTTGCAAGCGTAAAAAGGGCACCTTCATCAGTCGATATCCGGCCTTTGCCGCTTGACTGAATTTCACCAACTGACGCTTCCGCCCTCGTGAATCCCACGAAAGATTTCAGGCACAGATTGATTCCTGAACTCACCCCGCGAAATGCGTCAAACTTTTCTTTCCGGAGGAGACCGCAATCAGACGACCTCAGTTTGCTCAGCCCGTGCAGACCAATCTGCCACGGATGAATGATGGAATTCGGATCACGCCTATCCGCGTCGTCGATCAGGACGGCGAAATGCTCGGCGAAATGGAGACTCACAAAGCCAAGGAACTCGCACTTGAAGCCGGGTTGGATCTTGTTGAAGTGAGCCCCGGAGTTCGTCCGCCAGTTTGCCGGATCATGGACTTCGGGAAGTCTCAGTACGAAAAGCAGAAAAAGCTGAAGAGTGGTGCCAAGCAGCACTCCGTTCAGGTCAAGCAAATTCGTATGCGAGCGAAAACCGGCAAGCACGACGTCGAAGTGAAGGTTCGAAAAGCTCGTGAGTTTCTCGCCAAGAACGACAAGGTAAAGGTCAACGTCCTGTTCCGAGGACGAGAAAACGCTCACCACGATCGAGGCCGTGAATTGCTTCAGCAGTTCATCGATATGCTGGAAGGCGAAATCGTCGTCGAGCAGCCGCCACGAATGGAAAGCGGTCGAGCCATGTCGACAATCCTGGCACCTGTTTCGTAACAGCCAGCAACCGTTTTTCGAATCGATTTCCTGAACCTGGTTCGCGGTGCGCGCAGAAGAAACGCTCAATACTCATTAACTGAGCAAGTCGTCGATCAGCAACGTGTGCCACTGGCTCTGCCAGTGCTTTTTCGTACCGCCGCAGCGACAGGCAATTCCGCACTGGCAGAGCTAGTGGCAGACGGCGAGTCGAGTGCGCCCCGAATTCTTCGGGCGCAGTCTTACGCACCACTTTCTTCCCAGACGGTGTGGTACGCGCCGATCGATTCGAAGTACTCCAGCATCGCGGCAAAGAACTCATTGCCGCCGACGGTTGCGCTGTCGCCGATGACGATCAGCTTTCTGCGGGCACGAGTCAGTGCGACATTCATTCGCCGAGCGTCTGACAGAAAACCGATTTCGCCTTCGGCGTTCGAACGGACCATCGAGATGATCACGGCTTCCTTCTCGCGGCCCTGAAAACCGTCGACGGTGTCGATCTCGACTCGTTCGTCCGGCGAGTTTTGCCGCAACCACCGAACCT
>JBLFXD010000703.1:0-4194 GCA_047611045.1 Planctomycetaceae bacterium
TGTCGCGGCAGACGTCTGTGCGACCTGGTTGCCGAATCCGCTTCGAACGAATCGAATGTCACTTCGATGAGCGTGTCAGCCAACGGTTTCGGATTGGCTTGCGACCGTCGTTTTGCCGAAGCGGGCGAAGAGCGGCGGGAGGACGAGCAGGTTCAGCAGGGTCGAAGTGACCAGGCCGCCGAGAATCACGAAGGCCATCGGGTATTCGATTTCCTGGCCGGGTTTGTTGCCGGTCACGACGAGCGGGACCAGGGCGAGGCCGGTCGTCAGGGCGGTCATCAGGATTGGTGCAAGGCGTTCGGCAGCTCCGCGAATCACCAGTTCCGGCCCGAAGGCGACTCCTTCTTCGTTCTGAAGATGGCGGTAGTGGTCGATCAGCATGATGCCGTTTCGGGCGGCGACTCCCAGAACCGTCACAAATCCAATGAGTGATCCCAGCGAGATCACCCCGCCGCAGGCGAAGGCTCCAGCGACTCCGCCAACCAGGGCGAATGGCAGCGTCAGAAATATCAGAAGCACGAGCCGCATCGATCCGAAGTCCGACTGCAGCAACAGCAGAATGCCCAGCAGCGAGAACACCGTCAGGCCGAGCAGTCGCTGGCGGGATGCTTTGGCTTCGGCATACTCGCCGAGAAACTCCGGGTGATAGCCCTGTTCGAACTGCACCTCACCGAGGACTCGCTTCTCGATCTCCCGCGCCACGCTGCCGAGGTCTCGACCGGCCACGTTGCAGATGACGTCCAGCTTGCGTGAAGTGCCGATTCGCTGGATGGCGTTTGCGGCTGGTTCGACGGAGATGTTTGCGACTGCTTCCAACGGCACTTGCCCGCCGGACGGAGTGTCGATCATCAGCCCACTCAGCACGTCAACGTCGCGACGAACGGATTCCGAGCCCCACACCACGACGCGAAAGATCTTCTGCTCTTCAAAAATCTCGCCGACTTGAGTGCCGCGAATCAGCGTCGTCGTGGCGCGGCGAACATCGCCTGGGGAAAGACCAAATTGCGCAGCGGATTCCGGCTTGAAATCAATCACAATCTGAGGAATCAGTACCTGCGGTTCGACCTTCAGATTGGTGACTCCGTCGATCTCGCCCATGACCGCAGCGACGTCCTGAGCGTTCGCACGCAACTCTTCGAGGTTCGGTCCGTAGATGCGGACGACGATCGCGCCGCTGGCTCCGGTCAGAACTTCTTTGATTCGTTCGGTGAGGTATGTCAGCAGGTCGCGATACAGGCCGGGATAACCGTCCACGGCTTCCTGGACTTTGGACACGGTTTCGTCGTAGTCGACATCTTCGTCGATGCTGATCCACAGCTCGGTGAAGTTCGGGCCGTAAACTTCATCGGCGACTTCCGCTCGGCCAATGTGCGAACCGAAATTGTTGACGCCCTCGATGCCACGCAATTCTTTGCTCGCCGCGATAGTGATGCGGTTCATGGCTTCGACACCGATCCCAGGCTTCTCGACCCAGTGCATCAGGAAGTCGGTCTCTTTGAACTTCGGCATCAACTCTTCGCCAAGTTGCGGCACTGCCGCGCCGGCTCCGGCAAACACCAACAGTACGAATCCGATAATCATCTTTGGTCGCCGGATCAACGACGGAAGCACTGCCGCGTAAAGGCGTTTCAGCAGGCTGGTGAGTGGAGAGTCGCGATGCTCTCGTCCAGCGGTTCGTGGCAGCAGAATCAGCGATAGCGCCGGAGTGACAGTCAATGCGACAACCAGCGACGCGAGGATCGCGAGGATGTACGACGCGGCGAGAGGTCTGAAGAACGAACCGGCCAGGCCTTCCAGAAAGAACACGGGAACGAGAGTCAGCACGACAATCAGCGTCGCATAAACGACGGCGCTGCGGACTTCGAGCGACGCATCCAGCACGACTCGAAATGCGGATTTCGGATTGCCGGCTTCGTGGTTCAGCTTCAGCCGCCTGAGGATGTTCTCGACGTCGATGATCGCGTCGTCTACGACTTCGCCCAACGCGATGATCAGCCCGGCGAGGACCATCGTGTTGACGGTTCCGCCTCGGTAGTAAAGCACGAGCACGGCGGCCACGAGCGACAACGGGATCGCCAGCGAGCTGATTACGGCGGCTCGCCAGTCGAACAAAAACAGAGCCAGCACCACGATCACCAGCACGCAGCCGATGATAAGCGAGTGCGACAGGTTTCTGAGGGCTCGTTCGATGAACGTGGCCGGTCGGAAGATCTTCGTATCAACATGCACGTCGGGCAGCGCAGGCGCAAGCTGTTCCATGGCCTCTTCCACACCGTGAGTCACGTCCAGCGTGTTGGCCCACGGCTGCTTTTCGACGATCAGCAGGATGCCGGGCACGTCGTTGATGATCGCGTCACCGATCGGTGGCGGCGATCCGATCTTCACCTCGGTCACGTCGCCCAGCAGCAACGGTGCTCCGTTGCGGTTTGCGACGATTGTGTTCATGAGGTCTTCGGGGCTGTTCACGGACGACGTGTGCCGGATGGCCAGTCTCTGGTTCGGTGTGTCGATGAAACCACCGGAAATCGGCTCGACCGAATTCCCGACGGCAGCCATTACCGTGTTCAGGGTGATCCCGTGGGCACGCAGGCGGTCGGGATCAACGAGTACTTGAAACTGCTTGTCGTAGTCGCCCCAGATGGCGACGTTGGCGACGCCAGGAATTGCCATCAGTCGAGGTCGGATCGTCCATTTCGACAGAACCGTCAGGTCCATCTGCGACAACTTATCGGAAGACAGTCCAATCTTCATCGCCCGACTCAGCGACGACAGCGGCGGCAGGATCACGGGCGGATTGACGACATTCGGCAACCTCGCAGCAGTTTGGGAAAGCCGTTCGTTCACGAGGTTCCGAGCGGTGATCAGGTCCGACCCTCGCTTGAAGTAAAGCTGCACCGACGACAGCCCGAGCACGGACTTCGACCGCACATGGTCAAGAAACGGAATTCCGTTGAGCGAATTCTCGATCGGCACCGTGACCAGTGCTTCGACTTCTTCGGTGGCCAGTCCCGGAGCCTCGGTCTGAATCTCAACGCGCGGCGGCGCGAACTCGGGAAACACATCGAGCGGCACATCATCCGCGGTGCGCACTCCGACAACGATCAAGGCAACTGCCGCAGCAACCACCAGAGTTCGAAACCGAAGAGCCGACGAAACCAGCCAATTCATTTGCCGGCTCCGAATTCTGTGCCGAACAGTTCGGCGGCTCCGTCGACGACGATTTTCGTGCCGACTGTGGGGCCTCGACTGAGGACCGCGGTATCTTTGGTTGTGAAGTGGACTTCAACACGGTGGCGCTCGAACGTGTGCTCGGCTGAGTTCACATAGACCCAAGCAACGCCGTGGATGTCTCGCAGGACCGCCGCTCGCGGGATGACCAACGATTCGGCCTGGCCTTCCAGAGGCAGGATCACTTCGACGCGTTCGCCCTGGCGGAATCGGTTGTCGGTGTTTGGAAGTTCGTAAAAGAGGTCGACGGTTGCTGCCACTGGATCAGCGCTCGGCGGAGCGTCGACCGGTTTAACTAAGACACCTTCTGTGTCGTCTCCGAGGTTTCGAACGAGGGCGTCTCGCTGTTGAGCAATCTCGCCTCGCTGCCCCGGATAAACCGGAACTCGCACCCATAATGTGTCGAGCGTGACGACTTCAAAAAGAGGAGCCGCCAGACTGACCGTCTGCCCGACGGACGAAGACACCGTCCGCAGAATGCCTGCATGCGGCGCATGAACGGGGATGTTGGTGATCGTGCCGGCTGCGGCTTCCAGCGTGAGCTTGTCGAGTTGCTGTTTCCTCGCGCTGGCCGCGTTGCGTCCCTGAATTGCGATGTCCAGTCGGGCCTGAGCATCATCGACGTCGCGGCCGCTGCCGGCTTTATCGGCAAGCAGACGTTTGGCTCGGACAAGAGCGATCTGTGCGGCTTCAACCTGAGCTTCAGCCTGCTTGACGTCGCCGTCCGCCGTAATCTGTGACGAGATCAACGACGCCTTCGCGTTGGCCATGGCGACTCGTTCGGAAGCGGTCGGCACTTCCCGCTCGGGCGACAGCAGCGGCAGTAACTGCAATACAGTCTGCCCGGCAGTGACCTTCTGTCCGGCGATCGGTTTTGTAGCACCGGCCTGCTGAAGTGTCCCTGCGACCGGCGCGGTGACGAAGACGCTCGCACCGTCCGGAACAGTGACGATACCACCAAGCGTG